>DATLVQ010000433.1:0-8236 GCA_035577325.1 Bryobacteraceae bacterium
GGCCAGCGGTGCCGCCCTGTTATCGCCCGAATCCATTGGATCGATTTATGGCGCGAGCCTTAGTCCCCAGGCCGTCAGCGCGGATTCTCCCGGCTGGCCCACGTCGCTTGGCGGAGTGCAACTAACCGTGCAGGACAAAACGGGGCAGTCGCGGCTGGCTCCATTGGCTTATGTCTCTCCGTCGCAGATCAATTTCGAAATCCCCGCGGGCACCGCGATCGGTAGCGCCACCTTGCTGCTCCAAAACGCTTCCGGCACTGACGCACTCGGCACGGTTCGAATTGCCGCTGCCGCTCCGGCCCTGTTTAGCGCCAACGCAAGTGGAACCGGGGTCGCCGCCGCCACCGCGGTGAAGGTGGTCCTGCCATCGCCGATTCAATCGCCGCTTCCGGTGTTCACCTGCGACCAGTCCGGTAGTTGTAAGGCCGTGCCCATCGCGATCGGAGTCGATACCCCGGTTTACATTTCGTTCTACGGCACCGGAATTCGCGGCCGCACTTCGCTGTCGAACGTCGCGGTCACCATCGGCGGAGTCAGCGCGCCAGTGCTGTATGCGGGCCCGCAAGGAACCTATCCGGGGCTCGACCAGGTGAATGTGGGCCTGCCGCTCTCGCTCCAGGGCGCGGGCGTGGTCGACGTAAACCTGACGGTGGACGGTCTGTCCGCGAATACCGTGCAGATTGCCGTTCAGTAACGAGTTTTCCTCGAATTTCACGCGGTCCCCGCGCTTGGTCGGAATCTCTGAAAACAGAGTCGGCCCAGGACCGCGATCAGTCCGAATCCGCCGGCTAGCTTTTCCTCAAACACCCACACCGACGACACATCGGGCGGCGGGACGAACGACAGCACAATCCCCAGTGTGCTGACCGCGATCCCCGCCATCGCGCTGGCGCGCTGCCCGTTCTTCCACGCCGCGCCGAACAAATAGAGGAACGGCACAAAATAAGTCACCACCGTCATGTCCACCAGGAGCTGATAGCCGATGCGCAGATTTTCTCCGGCCTGCATGGCCATGACGAACACCGTGCACGCGCCGCTGAGAATCAGGATCGAGAGGTGCGGCGTCCGCCAGCGTGGATGCAGCCGGCTGAAAATCGGCGGTAGGTAGTGATCGATGCCGATTACGAACGGCAGTCGTGCGCTCCCGGCGATCCACGCGCCCAGTTGCCCGGTCACGCCCATGCCGATCGCTAACGCCAGCACCAGCGGTGGCCAGCCGATGCCCAGGTGCGCGCCGGCAGCGGCAGCGGCCTGTACCAGGCCCGTCACTACGCTGACTTGATCCGGCGGCAGCAGCGCTAGCATGGCCAGTGTGCCGGCGATATAGAACACCGCGATGCTCAGGCCCGCGATCCACGCCGCGCGCGCCACGGTCTTCTCCGGATTCCGGATCTCGCCGCCCAAAATGGCTCCGAGCTCCAATCCCCCAAATGCGAACACGATCTGCGACCAAAAGTTCAGCTTGTCCAAATTCCACTCAGGAAGAAACCGCAACGGCGTCGCCGAACCGAATCGCATCCACGTCACCAGACCCAGCCCTACCAGCAGGGCGCCTCCCAGATACGTGGAGAATCCGCCCAGGTTGCCGGTCCATTTTCCGACGCCGAGGCCGATGATGTTAGTGATGGACGCGATCCACAGAATCGCCAGCGCGGTTGCGAGAATAGCCATCCTGTTCTCCGCAAACCCCAACGCCGTTGCCGCCATACCCACGCCCGCCAGCAGCAGGCTCGGAAAATAGAACAGATTGCTCAGCCAGTAGCACCAGCCGCAAAGGAACCCATGCCAGTCGCCGAATTCGCGCCGCGTCCAGACATAGATGCCGCCCTCCTCAGGAAAACGCTTGGATAGCGCCGCCACCGAGAGCGCCAGTGGCACGAAGAAAAAACCCGCCGCCATCACCCACAACGTGATCGAGCCAGGACCCGTATGCGCCGCCGCCGCCAACCAGCGGATGCCGGCCACCGCCGCAATATTGAAAAGGACAAGATCCAGCAGCCCGAGCTCGCGCCGCAATGCGGCGCCGGCGGGAGCGTGGCTCAGGCGTGCTCCGGATGCTGGCAGCCGAACGTCGCCGGAACGCGGCCGCCCTTATTCAGCTCCTCGAACCCTATTTCGGTCGAGTAATAGATCCGCGTGGTCATCCCTTTGAGCATCTGGAAAAACTTGTGGCCGGGACTGTTAACGGGGTCGGCGCCTGTGTCCAGCATTTCGAGGATGGCCGTTTGCTGGGCAGTAGAGCAGCTTGCGAACGGCTTGCCGTGCTTCCGGATCGCGTAACCATCTACCCACCACAGGCCTTCGCGGAACTGCGTCTTCTCGTCTTCGGGTGCTGCCGCAAGGATGCGATCCATGTGACGATTCACCAGCGCCGCTTTCGCGCCCGGCGTGTCCGTCGCGGGAATGATCAGATCGATTAGCGAGATGACGGTCTGGTTTTGATGATCGTCGAAAAGCTCGGGTATCCATTCAGACGCCGGTTTGGCCGCGCCCCCGCTTGCGCCCGCATGGCTGTGCTCCTGCGCGATTCCCAACGCCGGTGTCGTCGCCACCGATGCGCCGAGCTTCAGCAGGTCTCTGCGTTTCATGGGTACGTTCATGATAACCCAGCCGGCTGAGGGTGTCGGCTGTCTGCAAAACAATAGAGCACCGGGGCCGCGGGTCCCGACATTACGCCGCGGCTGGGCCCGGTGCTCGGACAGGAGAAGGAAATGGCCTGTCAATTATAAAGACGCAGGAGAGAGTGTTTTGGTTTTCGATGCACGGTATTGGCCTGGGCGCCGGTTGCCGCTATAGCCAATACTGCCACTGGTTGCGTATCAACACGTACGCCGCAAGGCACGCATTGGTCACGGCGTGGGCTAGAATACAGTCCACCAGACTTTTTGTGCGGATCAACCACCAATTTAGAAGAGCGCCGGTGACGAGCCCCACATCCCAGTACGAGCCATGCTCGGAGGCGAAAAGCGCTGCTACGAGCCAGAACGACTGCGCTTGATAGGCCCCCAGCGGTACCCGCTCGAAATCCTTGGAAATCAGCCAGCGCATCAGCCAGCCGCGCCAGAAAAGTTCCTCCAGAACCGGCACATTCACCACACTGCTCAGCAGCCGGAACAGAATGAACATCGCGCTGGCATGGACCCCGGCTGGCAGCGAACTCTCAGGCGCGCCCACAATGCGGTTGGTAAAGAGCCAGCTCTGGCGGTAAGCAGGCCATAATACGTCCGGCCCAACCCAGATGGCGAAGATCACTATCCCCAGGACCGTGCTACCCGCGAAATTCGACGGACGCCACGAAAAGAGGCTGCGCGAAAGCCAGACCAGCAGGCCGAAAACCACCAAAAACCGAATACCGTACTTCCAGTCGGCGTCTAATGGCAGGAACCTGTCGCCGGCCAAAAAAGCCAGAAACACCAGGAAGGGCGCGATATAACGTAACGCTGAATAACGCTCGAGGCTTTCCGTGACGGGGGCCTCAGCAGACTCACTTTTCATGGTTTAACGCAAGGCAAGCCCGGGACACTACCTTACTTTCTGGCTCCGACACCAGCGAGCGAGGTCATTTCCGAGCGGCGCTTCTCATCGATTAAACCATATGCCGCCGCCGCTCGAATCGAGTATTTGCCTACGGGTACATACCCGTCATCTCCTCCGGCGTTTCGAATCCGCGAGCGATCCTAAAGCAGCGCCCGTTCCTGGTCATGCAGACAAGGCTAAGCTATAAGATTTATGCCCAAGACCGGCCCGGAGGCCTGCTGCCGGCACGACTGCCCGCCCTACATCTCCCCCGGCAGACGGCCGGAACTTCGCCGCCCCTACGCCGCGCCGATCTGCGCCGCCACTTCCGTGGCTCGTTCGTAGAGCATGCCGCTATCGTTGCTGCATCCCAGGAACAGCATGCCGCGCTCCTTCCAGAACCGGGCCACCGCCACCGATCGTGTCTGCACCCCCGGCGCGATGCCGTGTTTGACGCAGCTGGCGCGCACCGCCTCCATGGCTTCCACCATCGTGGGATGCTGGAATTCGCCGGGAACGCCGAGTGAAATCGAAAGGTCCGCCGGTCCGATCATCACGGCGTCGATCCCTGGCACTGACAGCAGCTCATCACGCGCATCCAGCGCCCGCCGTGTCTCAATCTGCAGCACCACTATGTTATTGGCGTTCATGTGCTCGATGATCTGCTTGAAGGTGAGCGGCTCGTAATCCACCTGCATCGCCGTCAGCCCGTAACCGCGGATGCCCGCGGGTGGAAATTTCGTCCAGCTCACCGCGCGCTCCAGCAGTTCGGGCGACTCCACGCGCGGGAAGATGATGCCCTGCGCCCCGCAATCGAGCGCCCGCGCCACCAGCGAATATTGCAGGTCGCCGACGCGCACGATCGGGCAAAGTCCCGCCATTACTGAAACGCGGCAGATATCCTGCACGGTCTCCAGATCGAAACCGCCGTGCTCCGTATCCAGAAAGGCCCACTGGAAGCCCGCCGCGGCCAGCATCTTCGGAATCTCGGGCGACCGGAATTGGCCGAAGCCGGTGCCCAGCTGCAGTTTTCCTGCACGCAAGTTTTGCTTTACCAGATTTGTACGCATCGAAATTTTAGGCGACGAGGAGTTGGTGGTCGGGGCACTCCAGATGAACGTTTTCCGCGAGCTGCCCGATAAGCTCCGGACCATGTTTGGCGAGAAACGGAACGATGGAATACAGACGTTCCTGCAAGTGCTTCTGCGGATAGATGAGGTTCGAAAGATAGCTGGCTTCGCCAGACGCCCGCTCGTCGCGCGCCAGCATTTCACGTCCCACCTTGCGTTCGATTTTCGAAAGCTGGTAAGCAATCTTGCTATAGCTCTTGCGCACCGCCGCGTTCAGCGTCGGATCAAACCGCACCAGCTCGTCTTCCAGGCGCTGGACGCTCTGGTTGACCGTGCCGCGGGTTTCCTCGAGGACTCCGGTCAGGCCCATTGGAACCAGCGCAGCCGCGATTCTCTCTCGCAGCGAGCTCTCGCCATGGAAGAAATCGCTCAGGCACAGGTGATAACGTTCCATCAGCTTGCGGCTGCGCGCATCGAGCACCGTGAAACCTGCGCGGTGCACCGCTACCGGCATCCGCCCCAGCAGCACGCGATACATCACTTCCGATTGCGCCAGGTAGGCCAGTTCCGCCGGCCCACCAATGTAGGCTACTGTGGGCAGAATCGAATCCTGCACCACCGGGCGCAATAGCGCATTGGGCGAAATATGATCGGCGCGATCCATCAGCTCTTCGGGCGAGAAGCGCGCTTCTCCCGAAGTGTAGTTTCCGTTGTGCTTGCGCAGCGCGATGCGCCGCCCGTTTTCCAACAGAAAGAAGAAAGACGTTTCGTCTTCCACATGCACCTGCGCGTGGTAGCCGCCGGCCGTCAGCTCGCGGTTGCGCTCTAGCACCAGGCGCTTCAGCTCCGGCGCCTCTGCCAGCGCGGCGCGAATCGTGGGCGCGGCCAGTTCACGTACGCCAGGCGCCATCGGATCGATCTGCAAAATGTCGAACGCCCCCAACAGGTTGCGCAGCAGTGCGCCGAATGCCTCGCCCAATGTCCGGCCCGGGGTATACGCCGCTGCCACCCGGTCCGTCACCTCCGCCCCGAATGGAAACTCGTGTAAACTCTCGCGCAGCGCATCGATCGGAATCGCGTTGAGCCGCACTTCTCCGACAGGTTGATTCGGTATTGCAGCGCCGTTTACCTCGAGTTTGACCGGCCGGTGCTGCCGGTCGAAAACCCACGCGTGGTTGACCTCGGCAAAATCGTGATCTTCTGTGGCCACCCAGAATACAGGCACGGCCGGAATTCCGCTGGCCGTTAGTTCACTCGCCAGGCGCGCCGCGGTCAGAGCTTTGTAAACTGTGTAAGCAGGGCCGGAAAACAGGCCCACTTGCTGGCCCGTTACCACGGCCACCGTGCCGGGCTTCGCCAGCAGGTCGAGCGAAGCACCCGGCCCGTTCTGATGGCGCAAGACAGAAACCAGCGCCGCTCTGCGCTCCGGGCTCAGGTTCACCTGGCGCGCCGCGGCGGCGTAGGATTCAGGATCGTGGGGGGAGTACGGGTAGAATCCCCGTACCCGGTCGAAATGGTAGGTCAGGTCCGTGAACAGCTTCGTTGCGTGCGGCAACTCCGTCTGGCGGACACAGGTACACTCCATGCAAAGCTCAGGTTACCAGATGTTAGACGGAGGCCGACGGATTCGGATATCTAAAGCGCTGCCGGTACCGGTTTTCACGCACAAGCCGCCACTGGAGGCGGCGCTGGAATGCCAAAATGGGAATTGCAGGTGTACAGTTTTTGAGGGGCGACTAAACGTAAATGACGATACAAGAACGGCTGCTTGGGTCGTGCGTTTGGCTCCTGTTTTGCGGCATTGCGGCTGCGCAGGTTGAGATTCCGGGAGGCACCCGGCTGCGGGTCCGGCTGGAAGGAGATCTGTCTTCCGCAACCGCACAGGAAGGCCAGGTGGTTCATCTTTCGGTTGTCGACGAGGTGAAGGTGGGTGGCACGCTTGTGATTGCCGCGGGAGCCGCGGTTGCGGGGCAAGTTATCGAAGCCGTGCCCAGGAAGCTGACCACCAGCGGCAAGCTGGATTTTTCCGTAGTCAGCGTAGTGGCTGCGGACGGCCAGCCGATACCGCTTCGCTACAGCCAGGACAAAATGGCCGCGGGCAGCAGCCCCATCAACGGAATCATTGCTGCGGGCGCGACCATTCTTTTCGGTCCGACGGTCACGATGCTGCGCATGATGAGAGCAAAGGACATCACTTTGCCGGCAGGCACGATTCTCGAGGTCTTCACCGACCAGAGCCATGCCTTCCAGTCCCCGGCTTCCGCAGCCGCTGCAGGCCCAACTACCGCCGCCCCACCCAGCGGAGCCAATAAGGAGGAAGGCGACGCGTCCCAGGCCGTAAAATTGGCGATCCTTTCGGTCACCTCCACCCCCGATGGGGCAAAGATAACGGTGGACGGCACAGACATGGGTGCGGCCCCGGCGTCATTTCAAATTGATCCCGGCGCTCACGCCGTTCAGATTGAGAAAGAGGGGTTCGCGATCTGGAAACGCAACGTTACCGCAAAGGCGGGGATTCCGATCGATCTCGACGTGAAGCTGGAGAAACCCTCTAAGGCGCCATCTACAGCAACGAAAGCAAAGTCAGCGCCGAAACCGGCGGCGGCAAAATCTGGAGGAGTGGTTCGGAAACCCGTCCCAGACTGCTGACTGCACGATATCGCGCAGCAGATCTCGGGGTTTAAGGCTGTTTGTGAAACCTGGCGCCCGGCACCGGCACCTGATTCGCGCTTTTAGCCCGTTGGGAGGATTTTCGAGATGTCGTTGTAGATCACGAAAACCACCACCAGCATCAGGAACACGAATCCGACCTTGAATACCGCCTCTTTTACTTGCAGGCTCAGGTCGCGACGGATGAGCATCTCGACCAGCAGCAGCATGATGCCGCCGCCATCCAGGATGGGGATGGGCAGCAGGTTGAAAATGGCCAGATTCAGGCTGACCATAGACATCAGCATGAAGAACGCCGAGGGTCCCTCGCGCGCGGCCTCGCCGGAAAGCTGGGCGATGCGGATCGGCCCTTCGAGCGACTTTGGCGACATACGCCGTTCAATAATGCCGCCCAGGAACTTGAAGATCAGCGATGCGCCTTTCACGTTCTGCTGGATGGATTCGCTCAGCGCCGCCGGGAACGAAAGGCGCGTGGTGATGATGTTCAGATGCCGGCCGACGTTGAGGCCAACCACCCACCGGGTCGGGCCCGAGTCGAACTTGCCGTAAACCGGTGTGGCGGTAACGGTTTGCCGTTTCCCATCCCGTTCAAACTCGAGAACTACCGGCTTGCCTTGCGAACCCTCGATGAGTTCCTTGAAGGTGTACATGGACTGGACCGGCTGTCCGTTGACGCTCAGCAGAATATCGCCCTTCTTCAATCCCGCCTTCTGCGCCGGCATGCCCGGAGTGAGGTCGCCCACTTCTACCTGGGCCGGTGCCGCCCATCCGGCAAACCCGACGCCAGTGCGGTCGTCGAGAACCGGACTTATCGTGGTGTGGATGATTTTGCCGCCGCGCTCCACTTCGACGTCGAGAGTTCTTCCCGCACTCGAAACTTCTTTCAGACTGATGTCTTCCCAGGTGGGGTTCGCTTTGCCGTCAAACCGCACGATGCGGTCTCCATCGCGGATACCGGCTTTGGCCGCCGGCGAATCGTG
>DATLVQ010000434.1:0-2837 GCA_035577325.1 Bryobacteraceae bacterium
GGCGCCTTCCCACGGGCTGGTGTTAGCCATGGCGGCTTCAATTAGATCTTTGCGGCCAAGCAGAACGCCCGAGCATTGCGGCCCGGCCAAGCCCTTGCCTCCGCTGAAACAGTACACGTCGGCGCCCATCTTGGAGTAAAGTTTCAGGTTTTCGATGGGCGGGATGCCGGCGGCATCGTCGAGCAGCAGAGGAACCTTCGTGGCCTTTGCTATGGCGATGACTCTCTCGAGGCGAGCGCCCAGCGACGTGGTGTAAATCATCGCGGTGTTTTCGTTGATAGCGGCGCGAACTTCGTCGTCGGTGTGCGCCACTACCAGTTTTCCGCCGGCCAGCCGAATGGCGCTGTCGAACGCGCTACGCCCGCCATGCATGATGACTTCATGCTTGAGGCCTGTTGTGTCGGGGAGTTGCCAGATTTTCGCCGGATCGTTTCCGGCGATGCAGGCGGCGGTTGCAGACGCCATGGCCCCGGCCGCACCGGAGGTCACCATGCCGGCTTCAGCTCCGGATAGCTGGGCGAGGCGCTTGCTGGCGGCGTGCTGTAACTCGAAAATATCGACGAAATGCTGCGCGGCGGCCTGCTTGGCGGAGCGGACTTCGGGCAGTTCGAGCGAACCGCTCAAGTACGTCCATGTGCCTCTGCCGTTGATGAAGGAACGAACGCCGATTGTCGAATAGATATCTCCCTGGGACGCGGATTTCCCTACCGCGCCCAAGGCTTTCTCCGCCAGCCCCTGCGCGGTGACATAAGCCAGCAGCGGCGCGGCTCCAGCGAGTTTCATGAAGTAGCGGCGGTCAAACAATGCGGGTGATCTCATACGTTCTCTTCCATGTTAATCGAGGCAGTTATCTGAGGCCAAGGCCTGGACATCACGCGTTTTCCGCGCGGGCGCTGAGCGGCTTCCACCAAAGATCGATCGGCTTCTTGACACCTTTTGGGCGGAATGGAAGCTCCACTTTTCGGCCCGTACCCGCGGATTGATAACCGGCGAGTAACACTTCCTGGATTAGACGGCCGTCTTCACCAGTCGAGCGCAGCGTATCCTTGCCGCGCACGCAGCGGGCGAAATGGTCGAGTTCCTGTGGTAATCCATAGTTCCAATGTTCTTCGAAAACCGGATAGGTCCAGCCCTGGGTGCTGGGCGCTTTCTCTACGGCGTAGCCGTAACCCGGCTCGCTGAACGTGGGCAGCGCGTTGCCCATGTGCAGGTCGGCGTAACTCACGCCGCGCGTGCCGTAGATTTCAGTGTAATCGTCCATGCCGCCAGGCTTGGCCCAGCTATCTTCGATCAAGCCGGTAGCGCTGTTCTCAAATTCCAGAATGCAGATGCAATTGTCCTCACCCTTGGTTTTATCCGCGTGCGCATACGTCGCCATCTGGCAATAGACGCTCCTAATTTTCGGACGGCCCAGAAACCAGTAGCAGAAGGCGATGCCGTGGCACCCCATGTCCATGAACACGCCGCCGCCGGACTTCTCGACGTCCCAGAACCAGCCGGCATGCGGCCCGGAATGCTTCTCGCTCTGCTTCACAAGGTATACTTTGCCAAACGCGCCCTGGTCCGCCATTTGTTTGGCCTTGACATATTTCGGTGTAAACAACAGCTCTTCGGCGTACGCTAGCATGACGCCCTGCTTCTTGCAGACATCGATCATCTCGTCGGCCTCTTCGAGCGTCATGGCCAGCGGCTTCTCGCAAACCACGTGCTTGCCGGCCTGCGCGATGTCACGCGTCATGGCGCAGTGCAAGTGATTCGGCGCGTTGATGGTGACCATCTCGATATCTTTTTCTTTCAGCATTTCGCGGTAGTCGTGAAATATGCGCGGGATGCCATACTTCTTCGCCAGCGCTTCCGGGTGCCCATGAGTAGGCGACGCCACCGCCACCACCTCTGCTTCTTCGGGCATGATTTTGAAAGACGCGGCATGAATATCCGCCTCGAAACCCGATCCGATGATTCCCACTTTCACTTTGCCGCTCGTCGCCATGAATCACCTCTTATCGATGGTACACTCTCGTTTACGCGAGCGATGGCCAGCAAAATTTACGATGTGATCGTGGTCGGTTCCGGGGCTAGTGGCGGCTGGGTCGCCAAGGAGCTGACCGAAAAAGGCGTGGAGGTCCTGATGTTGGAGGCTGGGCCGCCGCGCGTGCCCACGCGCGATTTTACCGAGCACATCTGGCCGTATCAATTGAAGTATCGCGGTTTCGGCAATCAGAAGAAAATGCTGGCCGACCAACCCGTGCAGCGCCTGTGTTATGCCTGCGACGATTACAGCCACCAGTTTTTCGTCAACGACCACGAGCATCCGTACACTTTTCCCGCCGACAAACCCTTCATGTGGATTCGCGGGCGGCAGGTGGGTGGCAAGACATTCTGCTGGGCGCGCGTAAGCTATCGGTACAGCGATTTCGAATTCAAGGCCGCGAGCCGAGACGGCTACGGGCAGGACTGGCCCATCAGCTACAAGGAACTCGAGCCATACTACGACCGCGTGGAGAATTATATCGGCATCAGCGGTTCATACGAAGGCTTGCCGCAATTGCCGGACAGCAGATTTCTGCCGCCCATGCGGCTTTCGTGTGGCGAACTGGTGGCGAAAGAGATCGTCGAAAAGAAATTCGGCTGGAAACTGATTGTGGACCGCAGTGCGAATCTGACGGTTCCGCTTAACGGCCGGCCTGCCTGCCATTATTGCGATCAATGCCAGCGCGGCTGTTTCACTGCGTCGTATTTCAATAGCCCATCGGTGACGCTGCCGGCGGCGGCACGCACGGGCCGGCTGCACTTGGTGAGTGACGCGGTGGTGAGCCATCTGATTATGAATCCCGATG
>DATLVQ010000435.1:0-8685 GCA_035577325.1 Bryobacteraceae bacterium
GCGAGACCCAGCAGTGAAAAACTCAGCGTGTCCGAAGCTCCCGGCGGGTCCAGCCTTTGCAGCAGCGGCTCCTGCGCGCCCATCCATTGCGTCTTCACCACCTTCAACTGCTCTTCGGCGGCGGTTTCATCGACACGCACGCCTGCCTTGCGCGCCGCGCCCACCGCCATCGCCGTGAAATTCTGATGATGGCAGCCCACGCAGCCGCTTTCCTTGAAAAACTCGGTGCTCGACCGCTGCAACAGCGCCACCGCCTTGACCATTGCCGTGCGCGCATCCGCCGCCTCCGATGCCGCTGCGGCCGCGGTCTGTTCCTGCGCTGATCCCGGCGCACCGGCCTCCTGCAACAGCCGGATCGTTTCCGAATTGCCGAACTTCTTCGCCCAATCAAGCGCCGTCTCGCCCATAACACTCTTGAGCTTTACGTCAGCGCCTTTCGCGAGCAGTAGACGCACCACATCGGGATTCTGGGTCTCTGAACCAACCGCCAGCATCAGAGGCGTCATGTCGCGGATGTCTTTCGCATTCACCTGCGCGCCCGCGTCGATCAGCGTGCGCACTAATTCCGGGCTGCCGTAGGGCGCGGCGTACATCAGCGCCGTAAGATGATTGAGCCCGATCGGGCCTTTCCTTACCTGGATCGATTCATGGCTGGCGGCATTGACATTCGCGCCCTTGGCGAGCAGCAGCTTCACCATAGCCAGGTTGGAGGCGCCCGCGGCAAAGTGCAGCGCCGTGTCCCCGCGCTTGCTCTCCGCGTTTACATCCACACCCTTCTCCACAAACAGCCGCGCCATTTCGAGGTCATTCGCCGCCGCGGCGGCCAGCAGCGGTGTATATCCGCCAGCGCCTCCGGATTTTCGACGCCGCTCCGCCAGTTGATCGTTTGTCTCCGCTGCCGCCGTCGCTGCCGCTTCGCTGTCCACGCGCGGTTTCAATTCGGCGCCCTTGGCCAGCAGCAGCCGCACGATCTCGATCGAGCCCGCGTTCGATGCCGCGATTAGCAAAGCCGTCATGCCCTGCTTCGAGCGCGCGTTGACTTCCGCGCCGGCGTCCACCAGCAGCCGCACCTTCTCCAGGTTGGTGACGCCCCACATCAGCGGTGTGGCGTCGAATGAATTCGTGATTTTTACATCCGCCCCGGCCGCCAGCAGCAACTTCACCGCGCCGACACTACCCACCGAAGCCGCATACATCAGCGGTGTGGCTCCGCGGCGGTCTTTCACATTCACATCCCCTGCGGCGATAAGACTCTTTAACTGCGCAATATCGTTCGCGCGGATGGCTTTGTAGTAATCGTCGCTCGAAGCTCCGGCAGCCAGGCGCGTGATCTCGAGTAACAGCAAAACGGCGCTTATTCTCATAGGTCCCCCGTATAAGGTTTGACCTATGCTAGCTGAAATCGGAGGCAGAAGGAAGTCTTCGCGGCAAAAAAAAGTCGGCCGGCAAGCAGCCTCGATCATGGGGCATCTAACCCCTCTTTCGCGTGCTTCCCCCGATCGCGTGGCGGTACACTTGGGCCAGAGGTGGACGATGTATTGCCCTCAATGCCGTGTCGAGTACCGCGACGGTTTCACCGAATGCGCCGATTGCCATCTTCCCCTGTCGCGCGGCGTCCTTCCGCCCGAGCCGGCCGCTCCGTTCGATCCCACTATCGACCTGGTCGTCGTGCTCGAGACAAATGATCCCATCCAGCTTGCCCTCGCCAGAGGACTGCTCGAGGACGCCGGCGTCCCCTTTTTCGCTCTAGGCCAAATTGCCACGCTAGTCACCGATGTGGACCCGTTTCTCCACAAGACGGTACGCGTGCAAGTGCCGCGCGACCGCGAGACGGAAGCCCGGGAACTTCTGGAGCCGCTCCTGACACCCGAAACCACCCAGCAACTCGCCGCCGAGGAGGGCGTCGAGTAGCGTGAACATAATCGCTCCACGCGCGGGGGCCGGCTGACCCACCCTCACGGAAATCTTGACACGGATTCAATTTTTCACTGCCGGTATCCCCTTTTGATTTGACGTTATCTCCCGGCACTTTACAAACAGCCGCCGCAATGAACGATTCGGCCCGGAAAGGTGGCGGGCAACGGCACCGCGGGTTTTTCCGGTGACGGTGGCCCGGCCACAAGCGCCGAATTGAACGCTCCGAGAGGTGTCGCCGTGGATGCCAGCGGAAATTTGTATATCGCGGACGCGCTGAACAACCGCATCCGTAAAGTCACTTCCGATGGAATCATCACGACGGTGGCCGGCAACGGCAGCCTCAGCTATTCCGGTGATGGCGGCTTGGCCGCCAACGCCCAACTGAGCAGCCCGCAAGGACTGGCGGTCGATCGTTTTGGCAATCTGTTCATTGCGGATTTCGGCAATAACAGGGTCAGGAAAATCTCATCGAGCGGTAACATCACAACGGTGGCGGGCACTAGCGTAGCGGGTTTTTCCGGTGACGGTGGCCCGGCGACCAGCGCCGAATTGAATGGTCCGGCAGCCGTGGCTGTCGATCGCGCCGGAAGCCTGTTCATTGCGGATTCGGGCAACAACAGAGTTCGAAAAGTTTCTTCGAGTGGCATCATCACAACTGTGGCGGGCAAGGGCAGTTCCCCGGACCCGTTCTTCAATCCGATCCCGGTTGGGGATGGCGGTCTCGCGACCAGCGCTGAGTTGTCGAGTCCCTTGGGTGTGGCGGTCGACGCGTCGGGTAATCTCTACATCGCGGATTCGCGAGACAATGCAGTCCGGAAAGTTTCTACGAGCGGCGTAATTAGCACATTTGTATCTGGGGGCTTTTCGGGTCATGGTGCCCCGATGCTTCCTATGAGTATCGCCGTCGATAGCTCGGGAAATCTGTTCATGACTACAGAACTTGTTGGTCCAATGGTCGAAGTCTCTCCTGGGGGCGTGACCAGCGACACGATATACGGGAAGGCCGCATACGGACTTCTCGTTGCGGTCGATGGCGCCGGAGACGTTTTCTTTGGAGGAGGAGGTTGCTCGACGATTGGGAAGGTCACACCGAATGGCAGTCTGACCAGGATAGCGGGTACCTGTACGACTGGGGATTCCTGGTATAGCGGAGATGGTGGCCCAGGCTTCGGCGCCGTATTTGGTGGCGACCAAGTGAGGGGACAGATGAGCCCTCTCGGGGTGGCGGTCGATGTCGCTGGAAATGTATACGTTGCCGATACCGGCAACAACGTGATCCGCATGCTCCAACCGACGAGTCACCCGATGCTCATTGGCGCAGTTTTGGATGCGGCGAGCGAAACCGCGATTCCAGTTTCGCCGGGCAAGATCGTGACCATCTATGGAGCGGGGCTCGGCCCGGATCAACTCGTGCTTTTTCAGGTCTCGAACGGGAGTATCGGTCCCCAGCTTGCGGGAACTGGTGTATCGTTCAACGGCACTCCTGGGCCGGTGATCTACGCATCGGCGACGCAGGTTGCCGCGATCGTACCCTATGAGATTTCGGGCAGCACGGCACAGATAACGATAACTCGCCAGGGACAGAGCACGCCTCCTTTCACGGTTCCGGTCGCGGCGTCCGCGCCAACGCTTTTCACTTTGAACGAGAGCGGCGCCGGTCAGGCCGCTGCCATTAATGCCGGTCAGGCCGCTGCCATTAATGCGGACGGAACGGCCAACACCGCAGCCAATCCGGTAAAGATAGGCGGCTACATCTCGCTATATGCCACGGGCGAAGGGCAGACTTCACCCGCAGGGATTGACGGGAAGATTGCGTCCATTCCGTTGCCTCATCCGGTTTTGCCGGTCAGCGTGACCATCGACGGGCAACCCGCCAGGGTCACCTACCGCGGTGCGGCACCCGGTGAAGTCGCTGGCGTGATGCAGGTGAACGTGCAGATTCCGAGTGGCGTAAAACCGGGAGGTTACGTGCCAGTAGTCCTTCAAGTAGGGAATGCGACCAGTCAGGGCGGCGTGACCATTGCGGTATCCCAATGATCTTGCTTGGCTTGTCGAGTGACTGGCGCGAGCCGGTAAGGGCTGGCGCGCAGATCACGATACTTTGAGGCCCAAGTTTTCTCCGCCGCGCCACACAACAGGCGCGGGGTACGCCAGCGTATGCGGGTTCAGGTTGTGAGAGGGCCTTACCGCGCAGCCATCAGCGCACGCAGGCGGCGTGCGCGCTCGGGAGCGCGAAGCTGGCGGAGCGCCTTGGCTTCGATCTGCCGGATACGCTCGCGTGTGACGTCGAATTCCTGACCGATTTCTTCGAGCGTGTGCTCGCGTTCGCAGCCGATGCCGAAGCGCAGCCGGATCACTTTCTCCTCTTTGGGAGACAGAGTTTTCAGAATGCCGGCGGTTTCGTCGCGCACGTTGCCTTCGATCACCGCATCCACGGGCGATCCCACCCAGCGGTCTTCGATCAGATCGCCAAGGGCGGATTCGCCGTCGCGGCCCACCGGCGTTTCGAGCGACACCGGATCGCGCGAGATGGTCTTCAACTTCTGCACCTTCTCGACCGGAATGTCCATGCGCCGGCCAATCTCGTCGTTGGTAGGGGTGCGGCCCAGTTCCTTTTCGAGCTCGCGCGACGCTCGCAGGAACTTGTTCATGCTCTCGTTCATGTGCACCGGAATGCGAATGGTGCGCGACTGGTCGGCAATGGCGCGCGTGATCGCCTGGCGGATCCACCACGTGGCATAGGTCGAAAACTTGTAGCCGCGCCGGTACTCGAATTTGTCCGCCGCGCGCATCAGCCCGATATTGCCCTCCTGGATCAGGTCGAGCAAATGCAGGCCGCGATTGACGTACTTCTTGGCCACCGAGACAACCAGGCGCAGGTTGGCTTCCACCAGGTCTTTCTTGGCGCGCTCGGCTTCCTGCTCGCCGTGGCGGATTACGTTCAGCGTGTGCTTCAGGTCGGCCAGCGGCGCTCCCGCCATAGCTTCGCGCTTGCGAATTTCCCGCTTCAGCTCGCGCGCGCGGTTCTGCGCGTTCACGCCGGCGCGGTTCTCGATCTTTTGCAATTCACGCTCGAGATGTGTCAGCTCTTCAACCGCGCGCTCAATCTCTTTCGAAAACTCTTTCCACTTCGGCAGAAGAAACGGCACACGGCGGATAGCCTGCGACGTTTCCACCTTCGAGCGGTTCAGCTTCGAGCACAGACGGCGCCGCACGCGCTTGTTACTCAACGCCGTGGCTTCCAGCTTTTCTTCCTGCTGCTGTTTCTTCTTGTGCAGCACCGTTACGTCGGCAAATAGTTGCTTCAGCTCTCCGCGCCGCTTGGTATCGGCCAGTGTGCCCTCTTCCAGTTCGCCCAGATCCACCAGGTTGTCGAGTTCTTCGGTCCCCTTTTTCAACTGCTCGGCCGATTCCACGACCACCAGTTGCACCAGCGCCGACCGGCTGATGGCTTTCTGCATACGCAGTTTGCCGCGCTCCATGCGCCGCGCCAGATCCACTTCGCCTTCACGCGTGAGCAACGGCACCGCGCCCATTTCGCGCAGATACACCCGTACAGGATCGTCGGTGTAGATGGATTCCTCTACTACCGGCTGCGGGTGTAGAAAGTCCTCCTGGGCCGCTTCCGGATCGAAGAACTTCGGTTCCTCGTCGAAATTGATCCCGATGGGGGCGTCGGTCAGAAAATGATCGTCAAAATGGTCCACTAAGACTCACCTCCCCCGCAGACGAAGGCACTCAAAAGCGTGTTTTCCTGTGGGGTACAGATTTGATAAGTGATGCCGGTTTCCAGCCTTAACGTCCAACCCGATGACAATCGTGCGGAGCCAGCCAGGCATCGCCTGGTCGAATGATGATAACACGTAACCTTCCCAATGTTAAGTCCTATAGTTATTGATGTTTCAGAAGTATTTAAGTTACAGGAAACTAGCCCACCACCACGCTGTTGTTGTGCTCTGATTATAGCATTTTTGAAGCCAAAAGCGCTAGGAGCCCTTTTGACGCATTAAGTTCTTCAATTCATTGAAGAAAGCCTCTTCATCCTGAAAATCCCGGTACACGGATGCAAACCGCACGTAAGCGATTTTGTCGAGGTCCCGTAGGCCGTCCATCAGGATTTCGCCGATTTCCGTGGTGGGGATCTCGCGGTCTGGAGAATCAATCACTTTGGCCTCCACCCGGTTCACCAGCTCGGAGAGGCGCGCCATGCCGACCGGCCTTTTTTCGCAGGCCTTCAGCAGGCCGGCCAGCACTTTCTGGCGGTCGAATTTCTCCCGCCGGCCGTCTTTCTTGACCACCATGTACGGGACTTCGTCGATCCGTTCGTAGGTAGTAAACCGGCGCTCGCAGCCCAGACACTGCCGGCGGCGGCGAATGGAGTCGCCCTCCTTGCTTTCGCGGGAATCCACCACTTTGTCGTGTAAATGCCCGCAAAAAGGGCAGTTCATGGCGCCCCCGCCTCCCGTTCGAGGTCGCGCAGCTTCCGCCAGCTCAAACCGGCGTGCAGGGCGGCCACCAGGCCGAACGGAACAATCGTAACGAAAGTCACCAGCCAGAGCAGGACGGCCACGCTGGTGGCAAGTTCCACGGTGAATCCAAAGAGTTTCGTCAAAACCACAACTGACACCACCTGTATGCCTCCGCCGATCCCGGGGATCTGGACCACGGCTCCGAACGAGACAAACCCCAAAAAAATCAAGATATCTGTGATCGAAAACTGGATGACCGTACCATACGCGCGCATGATGCTGAAACAACTGAGGACGATGAGTGCCCACTCGACAAGGGTGTAAGCGACCAACATGAACACGGACTTGGCGCTGCGAGTCGATTCAGCCCCCTGGAACAAGGCCTCCAGGAAACGGCCTGCCCGGTCCAGGTGGTGCTGGGAGAGGAAGCTCAGGGCCTCTAGCAGCCTCCGGCGCATGGCGTCTGAATAGCGCCGCACCAGAATCAGCAGGAGGAGGCAGGCGATGGCCAGGATCCAGAGCAGCCAGCCACCGACTTCGAGCAGCCATCCCAGGGTCGGGCCGGGATCACCCAGGTCGCGGACGTGGCTGAGCGCGAACCCGAAGATGGCCAGGGCGATTAGCAGATCGTAAATGCGCTCGAGAACCCATGCCGAAATCTGGGAGGAGAAAGGAACGCGCTCCTGCACCGATATGAGATAGGGCCTAACAAACTCACCGGGCCGGCCAAGCAAGGTGATCGCCGTGAATCCGATAATGGTGGCTGAAAGAAGCCTTTTGATATTGGGATGCGGCTGAACGGGTTTCAGCAGCACAGCCCAGCGTAGCGCGCGGACGTAATAAGTCGACAGGGCGAAGCCCACGGCGGCTAGAAGCCAGGCCCAGTCAAGCTGGGTCAGGGTTGCGACAAAGACGGACCAGCGGAAGCCGCTCTTGCGAAGCTCGGAACGCAGGAGATAGACTGCCGCCAGAACCAGCAGGGCCCCGAGCGTCAGCCACTTCCATCGACTCTTTCGAATGAGACCGCCTTCCCCTGGGCCATTGATATTGCCTGCCCCGGAACGGAAAAATGAACCTATCATCATAGATCCTCGTAACTTGTGTTTGGAAGCCTAAACCGCAGGACGGTCGAGGCGGCGCTTGAAAAAGCGACCAAAAGGGGAAGAAACACGATTCCGAGGTAAACTATGGCAACCGCTGCCATGACTGCTGTGTTACCGGCGCCCGGCGCTTCTTATCCGGGCAGCGCGGGGCGCGGCATGTTCACGGCGCGCGGCTGCGGGAAAACCGGCTTGGATCTCGACCATACGCTTGTCGAACGGTGCCTGAGCGGTGAAGCGACCGGTTGGGAGGAACTCGTCCGGCTACATACGCGGCGTGTGTATGGACTGTGTTACCGCTTCACCGGAAGCGACACAGAGGCACAGGATCTGACACAGGATATTTTCCTGCGCGTGTTCCGGTCGCTCAAGAGTTACCGCTCGGCGGAAGGTTCGTTCGTCACCTGGCTGACGCGGTTGAGCCGTAACCTTCTGATCGATCACTACCGCCGTACCCGGCAGGAGCGGCTGACCGATCCGATCGAAGATCAGCTGGCCACAATCGAAGAAAGAGCGCGGGGCACGACTACGGCAGTGCGTGCAGACCGGTTGCTGGCAGGCCGGGAAGCGGGCGAGGTACTGCAGAGCGCGCTGGCGAAATTGTCGCCGGAACTGCGCGAGACGGTGATCCTGCGGGATTTGCAGGAGATGGAGTATCGTGAAATTGCTCAGGTGCTGAAGATTCCGGAAGGCACGGTGAAATCGCGGCTGAATCGCGGCCGGGCCGAACTGGGACGGTTGCTCCGCAGACAGAAGGCAGCGCTATGAACTGCGCACATCTAGAGATCGCGCTCTGCGATTACCTGGACGGAACGTTGGCGGCGGCCGAGAAGGCCGAAGTCGAGCGCCACCTGTCTGAGTGCGCGGCGTGCGCGGAGATGGCCCGGGACGCCGGCGCGGCCATGGCTTTCATCGAGCGGGTGGCCGACGTCGAGCCGCCGCCGCAGCTGGTCACGCGCATGTTCGCCATCCCCGGAATGCGCGAAGCGCGAGTTTCAGTGCGCCATGGAATTCGGGGCTGGTTTCGCAATCTCGTTCAGCCCATTCTGCAGCCGCGCATGGTGATGGGACTGTCGCTGACGATTCTTTTCTTCGGCATGATGGCGCGCTGCGCAGGCATTCCGGGCCGCCAGTTGAGCCCGGCCGATCTCGATCCGTCGCGCGTGTTGGCCGGCCTCGATGACCGCGTGCACCGCGGC
>DATLVQ010000436.1:0-6629 GCA_035577325.1 Bryobacteraceae bacterium
GGATTCGTGGAAATGAGGGTGGAAGACGATCTGCGCGCCATGCCGCGCAGCCCAGCGGACGGTTTCCGGATAGCGCCAACCCTCGTGGCAGATCGCGATTCCAAATGTCAGCGGACCCGTTTGGAAGATCTGCCTTCCGGAACCAGGCGAATACGTCGCCTCCTCGGAGGGATCGAGCTGTACTTTGTCCTGGAAGCCGGCGATCGTTCCGTCCCGATTGATGATAAGGGCGGTGATCAACAGAGCGCCATCAACGATGCGCTCAGTGCCGAGAATGACCGCGATGTTTGACTTCGCAGAGGCCGCTCGAACGGCGGACCAGGCGCGTTCGAGAAACGCAGTGTCGGGTGCCGGCACCGGCTTCCCAAGTCCCCTGTAACCCGGAACGAAACACTCGGGAAAGCAGATGATCCCGGCGCGCTCGTTGGACGCTTGTGCGATGGCCTTCTCGGCCAACGTGACGGACTCCTCGGGCGTCGCCGGGAACCGAAGGTTGGCGAGTGCGATTCGAAACATGATCAGTTCGTAATCCCAATTTTAACGCTTGCGAACCGCACCCGCGCATTATCGAACTCTCCGATTACCGTTTACCGCCTCACTTCCGCGGTCTCAAGTAAATCGTCAAAGAGCTGTCGATAGTAAACCATCGCCTGTCTCAGGTCCTCCGTTGTTGCTTCGCCGTGCCTGTGGCGTTCGGCAATCTCGGCCGCCGCGCGATAGTTCTCGACCACGTGCGGATGGTCCACTGATATGTCCTCGACGCGCTGCTCGAAATCAGACACAGGGTACCCGCGGGCCCTCATGACTTCGTTGACGAGCCGGTCAGCTTCGGTGACAGCGCCCTTGGGGTCATCCACGAAGCGAGCCTGATCCGCTAACCAGGCTTGAACAAAATGGTCTCGGTCCTTCTGTGTGAGCGGGTGGATGTGCAGACGTTCAACGCGCTTCTCACGCGTTTCAAGAACGGCCTCGGCCCGCCGCTGGTTACGGTGTTCCTGTGCTACACGGTCGTACTCTGGCCCGAAACGTTTGCGGAGGTGTTCGCTGCGGCGTTTGCGGATCAAGATCCAGCAAAGTGCGATGGCTACAATTACCAGCGTAATGATCACTGCGATTACCGATGAATGCATAAAATTTCTCCTTTCGTACGTTGAAGACGCCGAGATTTCGCGAGTACATCTGCGTGCCGCGCCAAACGGGCATAACGCTCAGCCTGGTTCGCAAGAACGTTCAGATAAATCAGCGTCAGCTGCCCGTCTGTGCGGTCCTGGAGGTGACTTGCAGGGAGTCCACCACGCGAACCACCTTGGGAACACGCTTGGCGGCGTCTTCGGCCTTGGTTCGAACGTCAGCTGAATCGACTTGGCCTGAAAGCGTTACCACTCCATTTGTGGAATTTACCGAGATATTGGTGACACTAGAGACCCCGACGTCGGAAGCCAATTTAGCTTTCACCTGCGCCGTGATTTGCAGGTCATCCACTTGCGCCTCGGGAGACTCATTGGTTCTGCATCCGAGGAGCAGTGTGCACAATAGAACAAAAAGAATCGCCCGCATTCGGTACCTCCTGCCCGTAGAAATGAGCAACTTGGTCTCCGGTGTGAGCCTTTAAACCAATGGGTCCTACTTGAAGGCGGGAACGGCGGGAAATTGGTCTCAGAAGCCCCGCTTCAGCGAGATTCCGCACGATCCGATCTTGAAAATACCAACGAAACTCCCAAGCCATTCCCGCCAACCATGGGGCTGACTATGATGCGGTTTTGAGACAGGCCTGGGCGATGGAGGTGGACCACGTAGCCTCCAATCAGATAACCAATGCCGCCGCCGGCCAGCACATCGCTCGGAAAATGCTCACGCCCGGCCACGCGCGCAAATGCCGTCGCAGCCGCAAGGCCGTATGCCGCTACCTTGATTTTCCAGTCCGGATACCGGCTGGCCACCACGTGCGCGAACGCGAATGCTATCGCGGAGTGCCCGGAAGGAAACGAATCTCCGCTCGGATAAGATTGGTCGTCTGGCCAGAACTTGCCTGACGCGGCTGACGAACCGTTCGATTGCGGGCGAACACGATTCGCAGCGTACTTGAACATCGTAGTAAAAATCGCAGTATCGACCATCGCTTCGCCCGCCAGATACCCCGTTTCACGGAGGTAATCGTCGTGCTTGATCACGCCGGTGAGCCAACTCGCGCCAATTCCGGCCAATGGCAGATATATGCCCGTAAAATCCGAGACGGTGCGGTAGTCGCCCACGCGGGCGGGGTTTTTGCTCACCAGGTCTAGAGTTTTCCGATCGAACACATAGGCAGTGGCGGTGGCGGCGACGAAAGGCGCAATCCAAACAAGATCCTTCTTACGAATGCGGGACGGGGCGCTGAGAATGTTGGCCTGGTCCTTGGCTATGTCAGCCGCGCAACGGACTGGCGTATGCAAACCGCACTGGGGCGGCGGCTCAGGGGGAGGAGCAAGGGCTGGAGCAGGGGGTGTGTCTTGCGCCAAGCCGACGAGAGGTATCAAACAAATGAACGCCCATGGCAGAAGGCGCGCACACGTATCTCTGCGGGTTTGTCTTGATGGGGGAGTGAACTTCATAAGAACGGTGACCTGTGGAGTGTCTAAATTAATACAATACCGAGGTTTCAGGCCGTGTGCAACTTCACGATTGAATCTTTGACTACACCCTGTGGGTCGGTAATTTTGTTCCGCGGAGTCCCGGATGTCCGAATGAGAACGTTTAGTTTCTGTAAAAAAGAACTCGCAAACGTAAAATGGAGATGTGGAGACCCGACTGGCCGTACCGGTTTTTGTTGCGGTGATGATGTCCAGCAGTGGGCTGACTCAAACCCGCTCGTCGCTTGATCTAACTAATCCCTTGCGTGTGTCGGCGCAAGCTCTCGCTTTTGCGGGCAGCGGTTCCGCCAATGAGGCCGATCAAGCGCTCCCGTCTGATACCCCCGCGGCGTCCGGTACGAGCCAAACCTCCGGCGAACCGCAGAAGCATGGGCTTGTGTCCCGAAGCGTGAAACGTACCTTGCAGGATCAAAAGGAGCTTTACCTCGCTCCGTTTCAGCCAACCAACATCAAGTGGGATCTGGTCGTGCTGGCTGGAACCGGAGGGCTCATGGCCACCGACCGGCGCATTGAAAGACATCTACCCGGCGGGAATCTCAACATCTACTCAAACGCATCGAACATCACCATCGGTAGCCTCGCCGGCGGGCTCGCATTGATGTGGGGTTACGGCCTCAAAACTCACAATGAGCATTTGAAAGAGATGGGCACGCTGGAAGTGGAAACGCTGGTGGATACGTTCTTAATCTACGCACCGATGCAGTTCATCGCCGGACGCCAGCGTCCGGGAGAAGGCAACGGCTATGGTGACTTCTGGCGACACCACGCCATGAATACTTCCTTCCCCGCCGGCCATGCGATGTTTACGATGGCCATGGCCACAGTGCTGGCCCACGAGTATCCCAAGCCCTGGGTGAAATTCTTAGCTTATGGCGCGGCAACGACAATAATCGCGGCGCGGTTTCTGGCACACGATCACTGGGCCTCAGACGAATTCCTGGGACCAGCGCTGGGCTATTTTATCGGCACGCATATCTTCCATGCACACTGCAATCCTGACTTCAACGAGACGTGTCATCGCCCGTCTCTGAAGTGATCAGCCCCGACTTTCGAGCGCGCACGGAGTAACAGATAGAGCGGGTTCTATTCGTAGCGCAACGCCGTCACCGGATCGACATGTGTCGCGCGGTGCGCTGGAACAAACGTGGCGGTCAGAGCCACGGCACTCAGCAGGGCAATCACAAGACCGATAGTAATCGGGTCCCACGCGCTGACGCCAAACAGCAGGTTTCCCAGGATTCGGCCCAGCGCCATTGAAGCGACTATGCCGGCTGCCAGTCCCGCCGCTACGGGCGACAAACCCTGCCGGAGCACCATCCGGGTGATGCTGCCGGGCCGCGCGCCAAGCGCGATGCGGATTCCCATCTCATTTGTCCGTTGCGCCACAGAATA
This sequence comes from Bryobacteraceae bacterium, assembly GCA_035577325.1. GTDB lineage: Bacteria > Acidobacteriota > Terriglobia > Bryobacterales > Bryobacteraceae > QHXW01. The sequence goes on from DATLVQ010000436.1 coordinate 4,023, forward strand.
AGAAACGACACCGTAAATTCCCAGGCTCGCCAGCAGCGTTGCCGCGACGGCGAACAACAGGACCATGCTCATCTGGAACCGGCGGTGCGCCACGGATTCGGTCACGATGTCTTCCATGGTTCGGAACGCCGGCACCGGCATCTCCGGATCGATCTGGCGAATGGCGTCGCGAATGGCTGAGGCAGCGCTGGCCGCGTTCACCGCGGTTTTGACAGCGAGCGATCCCTGATTGTAGAAACGTTGCCAATAAGGTATGTATACCGTCAGGGCTGGGGTCTTATTCAAACTCACGCCGCGGACATCGCCGACGATGCCGGTTACCTCAATGAAGACCGAGTGTTCGCCGCCGATCTGAAAGCGCCTGCCGATGGGATTCTGTCCAGGCCAGAGGCGCTCCGCGGTCAAAGCGGAAACCACACTGACTTGCCGCTTGCGGTCGGTCTCTTCGAAGATCCGGCCGCTTCGCAAGGGAATCCCCATGGTACGGAAATAGTCCGGATTCACCTCGCGAATATCGGCAAGCGGCCGCTCCATCACAGGAACTTTCATGCCTTCCACGCCCAGAAGATTGTTTCCGCCTTCGCCACTCAGCGGAAGGCGGTTGGAAACGCCGGCCGATTGGACGCCGGGCAGCGACCTCACTCGCAGGAGTAAGGCGTCCAGGAAAGCCACCCGCCTTTCACCGTTGGGGTAGTGGTTCTGTGGCAGGCTCAAATCAACGGTCACGATTCGTTGCACGTCGAAACCCCGGTCGACGTTGAGCAGCTTCACGAAACTGTGCAGCAGCAGACCTCCCGCGATCAGGCACATGGCACTCAATCCGGTTTCGACGCTGACCAGCAGCGACCGAAGACGACCGCTCGCCCGGCCGGCGGTCGAGCCTCGCGCCCCGGACTTCATAGCTTCCTGGGGATCTGTGGCGGAGAAGCGCCAGGCGGGAAGAAGGCCGCAAAGGAGCCCGGTTAATATAGAAACGGCCATTGTGAACAAGAGGACGCGCGCGTCCAGATGGACCTCATCGATGCGCGGCAGATCGATTGGTGCATAGGCCACGATCAGTTGAATCGCGGCGTAAGCGAGCCCGGTTCCAAGCACGCCTCCGAGAAAAGACAAGAACAGGCTCTCTACCATCATCTGTCGCACCAGGCGTCCGGCCGTGGCGCCCAGAGAGCTCCGAATGGCGAGCTCCCGCCGCCGTCCGGCCGCGCGTGCCAGCAAAAGGTTGGCAATGTTGACGCAGCCGATCAACAGAACAGCGCCCACCGCGGCCAGCAGGAGTTCGAGACCGGCGCGCGAGCGGCCGGTTATCTGGTCCTGCAGAGGGACCAGCGCGGCATGGAGTTCGACCTTGAAGGGCGCCTGTTTGACGAAATTGGCTTGTACCACGTTCAGCTCTGCGAGGGACTGCGACCGCGTGACGCCGGCCCGCAAGCGCGCAATGCAAGCGAAGTCGAAGTCGCCCATCTCATCCAGTTCGTCATCGCGCAAAGCAAACGGCTTCCAAAGCTGCGGCCGCTCTTCGGAGATGGTCATCGCATACAGTTGACTCAGCTTCGGAAAATGCAGGCCGGCCCGCAGCACGCCAATGATCTCGTACGATTTGCCGTCGAGAACGATTTTGCGACCGACGACGTTTGGGTCAGCGCCAAAGCGCCGGACCCAAAGCTCATGATTGAGCACGACCACGCGGTCTCGGCCCGGCTGGTCCTCCTCGTCGAGAAAAATCCGGCCGAGCTGCGTCTTAATTCCGAGCATCGGAAAAAGATTGGGCGAGACACGAGCGGCGGGGATCCGCTCCGGTTCGCCCGCACCGGTGAAGTTCAGCGCGATGCCGCCGATTAGCGCCAGCTGATCGAAACAATGCGTTTCCTTGCGCCACTGGCGGAAGTGCATGCCGTTGACGGGGAGCATTGGCGCAAGCTGGCTGAATTTCGGTACCACCTCATGAATCGTGACCAGGCGATCCGCTTCCGGATAGGCCAACGGCCGTAGGATCACGGTATCGACGACGCTGAAGATCGCCGCGACTGCCATGATGGCTAGCGCGAGCGTGGCAATCGCAATGGCGCTGAATCCCAGGTTCTTCCGCAGCGTCCGCGCGGCAAATCGAAGATCATTGAATAGCGTGTCGAGCATAGGGCCAGCCTGACTCAACGGTCGGACATGGCAGTAAATCCAAATTCTATCGCGAGGGCTTTACCAGAGTTTAGGTGAACCGGGCGCACGACATGGAAACGCAATCACGCCTGCGAAAGTTCCCAATATACGAACCGGTTAACCGAATTTCGATGAACTCCATGAAGCTCTTAGGTTCGGGTCCGGATATGAAAGCTCTTCGGACGCGTCAGATACAGAAACCCGAGATGCGACAGGGTACAACCATGGCCGCTGTCTTTAAGGCCGGTCCAGGCCAGTTCCGGATCGAGGTAGTCGCAGCGGTTCACGTAGACGGTGCCAGCGGCCGTGCGGTGGGCCAGGGCCTCGCCGCGCTCGATGTCTTCGGTCCAAATTGACGCCGTCAAGCCATAGGGACTGTCGTTCATGAGCCGTACCGCATCGTCCTCGCTATCGACCGGCATGATGCCGATGACCGGCCCAAAGCTCTCT
>DATLVQ010000437.1:0-4412 GCA_035577325.1 Bryobacteraceae bacterium
GCTTGGTGGCCGGCGGCTGTTGCTTGGCTGGCTGCGTCGCCGGCTGCTGCGCGAACACCAGTGGCGCGACGAGAAAGAAACACGAAGCCAGCGCCGTAGCGCCGCGCCTACTTGTGCGCCAGACGAAATTCATAAATGACGGGCCCCTTCAACGGGACGGGCGATGAAACCACAGCCGCATGTTGTTTGCGCATAAACATCAGGTCCCCCGAACCTTCACTCGGTACTTGCGCCAGGTTCTCGGGCAGCAGCTCGCGGCTGGTCAGATTCTTCGGCCCCGCCGAAGTGTCGATGCACTCGCCGCGCGCGCGAAACATCGCATCGTCGCAACGCGGCGTCATGTTCGACGGCACGCGCTTTTCGGCGGGCGGCGGAGGCGGCAGCGGAACGTATTTGGGTTCCTCCGTGTTTAGCTCCGCCGGTGTCACCATCCAATAGACAATTTCATGCCCCGGCGGACCGGCGATGCGGAATAGCGTCTGCGTGGCGGGTACCAGATATTCTTTCCCGGCCCGGATGCGGTTTTCGCGGCCCGTCTCATCGCTCGGGAACAACATCGCATACGTGCCCGACGTGCTCTGATTCATCACGTAGAGGTACCCGTCGAAATTAGTATGAAACCGGAAGCGCACGCGGTCGTTCTGCGCGAGCACCAGCCCGGGATCTACCGTCTTCCACGCACCGGCGTCGCGCCGCTCGAGCACAATCTCCATGCGGTAAGGTCCTTGGGGCGAGATGGGCTGAGCCAACAGCGTTAGCAGGCTTGCCGCCATGCACGCGATGCTCGAGCCGGGCCGTGCCCCCATCCGGCTCATTGATGTTTCAGCGTCACGTCCGCCACGACACGCGAGTCCGCGCTGCCTGTTGGGTTGACGGCGTAAACCGCTTTCTCCTGCTTCGGCCCGGCTTGTTCATCGTCCACTTTCTCCACAATCAAGTCGCGCGCGTAAGTATTCCGTAACCGGCCGATCACGTCGTCCCCGAATGCCGCGCTTGCCAGCAGCATCTTTGGCTTTTCAACCCCAGGCTTCTCGATTGCCGGCTTGTCCTTGGCCGCATTTCCTAGTGAGTACATCAGACCCTCCAGGTCCGGCTCCGGCTGCCGGGAAAGCACAATGAACAGCTTCTCTTCGCCCGCTTGCTCGTCGAATGTGAAAGTATAGCCCGACGGGATTTCATAGCGGACTCGCTTCTGAATGCGGTTGTCACCGTCTTTGATTTCGGGGGATGGGAACAGCAGCTTCCAGGTGCCGCTTGACCCCTGGTTCACCACGTAAAGATAGCCATCGTCGTTGGCCTCTACCGCCAGCCGGATGCGGTCCCCGGCGTGAAAAACAGTACCTGCGCCCACCTCGACCGGCTGGTCCCCGGACTTCTTCAGGATCGTGTATCTCAGCCCGAGTGCGGCATGGGGCCCTTGTGGGCGGTAGGCCGCATTCATGACCGGAACCGATTGACTGGACGCGGGGAAGGGGGTGGCCGGGGCGCGGCCGCCGGCCGTCTCGTCAACCGCCGGGGCACTTTTGTGGCGTGCCGGCTTCGGCTTCGAGGCGGGCTTTTCGGCCTTGTGCGCGGTAGGTGCCGGGGTGTCGACCGCCGAATAAAACAGCTCCCGCGCCGTGAGCTTGCCGCCGCCCTGCTGGGCCCATGCGCACGCGGACAGAACACCGCCAGCCAGCAGGTACAGACAAATCGATTTCATTGCGAAACCTCCTGTCGGCCGGAAGGTCTATCCCCTCCAACGGTTGCATACGGCCTACATCTTCTATAAGATAGCAGCCTGGATCGGTCTGAGGCTAGGGAGGTCCGTATGCGGGTACTTGCCACCGGTTTGTCCTATTTGCTGATTCTTCAGCTACTTCCAGCGCCGGCCGTGGCCCAGGACCAGGGGGGCCTAAACCTCGTGATTGTCGAAGGCGAGGGTGCCATCAACAATATCCGTCAGCGGACGGCGCGGGAGCCCATCGTTCAGGTGGAGGACGAAAACCATAAGCCGGTCGCAGGGGCCGCCGTCGTGTTCCTGCTTCCAAACCAGGGCGCCAGCGGTGTTTTCGCCAATGGGGCCCGGAGTCTGACGGTTATGACCGATAACCAGGGCCGCGCCGTGGCCCATGGTTTCCACCCCAATGGCGTGCAGGGCCAGGTTCAGATGAAGGTTTCGGCGTCTTATCAGGGCAAGACGGCTAACGCGACCATTACACAAACCAACACCATAGCCGCCACGGCAGGCGCCGCAGCCGCGGCGGGAATTTCGGCCAAACTGATTGTCATTCTGGCCGTTGCGGGCGCCGCTGTCGCGGGTGGAGTAGTCGCGGCGACGCGCGGCGGATCATCGACACCAGCGGCGACACCTACGACCATCAGTGCCGGTACCGGCACCGTGGGTGCGCCCCACTAAGGAGGAAACCACGTGAAAATCCAAAGATTCCAGCTCATTTTCGTCTTGCTGGCCGCATCGGCCATGGTTTTTTCAGCCTCTCTGGAAGGTCCGCGGATGGGCATGGTTTTCGACTCCTCGACCAAAGCGATACGCCCCATTCTGGGCATTCCCGGCGCGGCCATTATGGGAGCGCCGCTCAAGACGGCGCTTGATCTACGCAGAGTCGCGATTTCGCCTGGCCAGGATTTTGCACTGGCGTCCCAGGGTGAACACAACGAGGTCGTCGTAGTCCACCTGGATCGGGCTCCGATGACTTCAACTCTGGTTCAAGGCGCTCACCGCGGTCCTGATCAAATGGTTTTCAGCCCTGGAGGCCGCGTGGCCGCGATCCATTACAAAGACGGGAACCGCATCCAGGTTCTGGGAGGGTTGCCCAGTGCGCCCAAGGTTATGGACGAGCTCTATCTGTCGGGCAGCGCGTTGCACTCGACGCTGGCGGTCGGGGACGACAACACCGTGCTGGCGAGCGGTGGGAACTCGGTGTACTGGGTGACGCATAGCGGCGAGGTGCCGATTCTGAAGGGTGTCGGCAAGGTCTCGGCCATTACGCTGACGACGGCCCGCCTGGCGCTGGTGGCCGATGCCGGCACCAATCAGATCCACCGCCTGCAGAACCTGACCAACGCGCTCGAAACAGATATCCTGGCCGGACCGGCGCAAGGCATTGCCACCCCGGTCGCAGTGGCGATTTCAAGCGACGCCCGCCGCGCCTTCGTGGCAAACGGGAAGACAGGAGTGGTCGCCATCCTCGATCTTCAGGGAAAAACGGTTTTGCACAAGATCGACTGTGGATGCAGGCTCACCGGTTTGGATCGTCTCGATGGAGACAACCTCTTTCGCCTGACCGAGCCATCCAACAAGCCAATGTGGGTGCTGGAGGCAAGCGCGAAAGAAACCCGCGTAGTATTCGTGCCGGCTGACCTGGCGCGGAGCAGCCCGAAGTGAGGTTCGACCGGAGTCTGCTCCGGCTTTGCTGGATCGTCATAGCGCTGATTGGGCCCGCAGGCGCCTTAATTGCGCAGCCATTGCCAATCAGTCTTTTTCCAGCTCCGCCACCGGGCCCGCCGGTGCCCTTGCAGGATGGTGTGTTGAACCAGGCCTACAACGGTGGTATTTTCGAGATCAACTTTATCGGTCCCACTGCCTGGAGCATTACGTCGGGTTCGCTCCCTCCCGGCATTACGGCGACAGCCATCAGGGGCACGTACAATTTCACCGGTTCCCCCAAGTCGCCGGGGTTGTTTGTATTCACGGTGCAGGCTGTTGACTCGGGTGCCGGGCCCCAGACGACAAGCCAGCAGTACAGCATCAACATCGAACTTCCACTCACCATCACCACGCCTCTGACTTTGCCGGATGCTACCGCAGGCTATAACTACAGCGAAGCATTCACCGCGGTCAATGGCACGCCGCCCTATTCGTGGAACGAGGGCCCCCCGCCGGGACTGACGTACGGCAAGACCTCCGCACAGCGCGCCGTTACGATCTCGCAGCGAGGATTGCCGGCCGGCCTCACGCTGTCTTCGAATGGCGCCCTTACCGGCGCTCCCACGCAGGCCGGAGCATACTCCCTGGTAATCAGCGCGGTCGATAGCGGCATACAGTCCACTACCAGCGCGTTCGCGTTTGTCGTTAATCCGCCCCCATCGGTCCCGGCCGCTACTTTGCCCAATGGCGTCACCGGCACGGTTTACAGTGCGCCTCTAACGGCGCAGAACGGAACGACACCCTATTTCTGGACCGTCAACTCGGGCGTGCTGCCTCCCGGGCTGACCATTCTTCCCGCAGGAATGCTTTCTGGGACTCCTACGAAAGCGGGGACCTACCTTTTCGGCGCGCAGGTAACCGATGCTCACGGCGCGCCTGCAGTTGGCGCCATGACGGTCACCATCACACAAGGTCTGGCGATTACTACCGCGTCGCCGTTGCCTAATGGCGCGGTGGGGTCGGCGTACACACTGCAGTTTGCCGG
>DATLVQ010000438.1:0-2241 GCA_035577325.1 Bryobacteraceae bacterium
TCGCCGGATGCACAAAGACATTCTGGAGAGCGGTCGTTATCCGGAGGCGGTTTTCACCTTCACGCGCGTGGAAGGCCGTTTCTCCACCGAGGGCGTGGCAGAGTTGCAGCTGCACGGCCTGTTAAAGATTCACGGTGGCGAGCACGAAATGATTTTTCAAACACGCGTGGAAACCAAGGGGGATCAGCTCGTCGCCAATATGCATGCCGTCCTGCCTTACGTAAAATGGGGCATGAGGAACCCCAGTACGTTCATCCTTCGCGTCAGCGATAAAGTTCTGCTTGATATCCGGGCCACTGGGCACATTCACCCGGGAACCAGCTAAAAGCGTTGGAAATTCGGCTGAGCTACACGGCCGCCATCGAGCGCCGGGCGGCCTGTGCCAGCAGAAACTCCCGGACTGCCGTCCGAAATGCACACGGCTGCTCGACAAAGGACCAACGGCCGGCGTCCGGCAAGGAGACCAGACGCGCGCCCATGAGCTCCGCCCACAGGTCGCCCGAGCGCCGGTCGATGCCGTCGTTCTCGCCCAAAAGAACCAGCCCCCGGCGCGCGATCCGGCGCGCAACGGGCCTCAGATCGTAGCCTTCGGCGGCCGTGTCCGGATATGCTGCCTGCAGGTCTTCCCAGAGGGCTTCGGCGACGTCCGCGGCGTATTCCTGAGCAAACGGGTCATTTGTCGCGGGTGTGGCGCTTTCCGAAGAGGAATCGCCAGCCGCGCAGAACTCGCTCGCAATTTCCAGGGGGTGGACCAGCACCAAGCCTTTTGTGCGCTCCGGAAACTTCGCCGCGTACAGTGCCGCTATGGCCGCGCCCCATCCGTGGCCCAGAACGAACCACTGCTCTTCGCCCAGCACCACACGAACCTTTTCGATCCCGTGGACCAGCCCAGCAACTGTGGAGGCGACATGATCGAACCGCACTACACGAAATTCCTCCCGCAACAGCTCTGCAGCCGGTACCAGACTCGCACTGCTCAATCCCGGCCCACCCTGGAGCAACGCCACGGTCGGGCCTGATCCCTCCATGCAGAAAGCCATCTGCATCCAATTATACGAAGCGCCTACGGCTACTATCGGGGGATCCACATTAGGCCTAACGGGCGAATGTATCGATAGACACAAAGATCACCGTAAAGTACTGAATAAGAAGATCTTCGTGGAAATACTAATCTGGCATGAGTACTCGGTCACTCTGAACGCCTGGAAGCCATCACTGGCGGCGATATCTTACGCCTCCGGCAATACGCTGCGTTTCTCGCCAAGTGGTCCGGAAACTGCCGCGTGTCGATTTTTCGAGTGGGATGCTGCGGCAAATCGCCAGCCGAGGCGCGTGAGCGGGCTTAATAGCCACATGAAGACTCCAGGCTCTACACCGGAGGCGCCGACAGGCAGAAATCAGTGGTGATTTGAGCTTCACAGCCATCTTCCAGGACGCCCAGTTCAGCAAAGTGCCGGACCTACTGGACATCAAGGCCTGCAATACCTGCAAATTAGTTCCCTTTATTACAGGGCCAGGCGACAATTGCCGATTTGCGGCTTATACTCTCATAGAGAGGCGCCGGGACTTGGATAGCCGCACTTGCACATCGTTCCCTCATCCCAACCTGAGCGATCGGGTGAACCACAATATCGTGCAATCGGAAATAGAAGGCGGCGTCTACCTGGGAGATCTGCCGGGCGAAAGCACGCTCGAAGTGGAAACGCAGAACCGCTCCTACACTATCGTGCACTGCGGCAAAGGCGAAGCGCTGATTTCCGGGCACCCTGAGTTTTGCCCGCAGCCGGTGCGCGTCAAGATCGAAGGGTCCAACTGGGGTGGGTCGATGCTGAAGCCGTCGTACGTCGGCCGGGGCATGCACCTGGAATTCCGGCACCCCGGTTACGAGCGGCCGATTATCACTTCGCGGATTTTGGAGATCCGGCAGCGGGCGCCGGCGTTTTAGCGCCGGATGCCGCTTCAGAACCCTGTCGGACGGATTTTCCAAACGCTTCAGTTTTGACCACGCCCGAGCCTTCCTTAATCGTCACCAAGTGGTCGGCGGCAACCTTGGAGACTGTTTCCTTATCTCCGTTGGGCCAGCGGATCTCGAGATCGGCGGTGGTCACGGCGCCCAAACCGAAGTGGAGACGGAGATCGCTAGCGGAATAGAAGCTCGACTGGCTCATCACTTCCTGAGCTTGCATTTTTCCGCCGTAGCGCGCAGTCACACGGGCGCCAATGGCGCTGCGGTTGGATTTC
>DATLVQ010000439.1:0-2531 GCA_035577325.1 Bryobacteraceae bacterium
TGGCCTGATTTTTAGGGTTCACGCCGTTTAGCGCCCTCAGCGCGCTGCCTTCCAGACCCAGCCGCTTGGTCAGCTTCCCCCAGGCCCGGAACGACGCAACCTGGTAGAGGTCTTGGGGCGCCAATCCATTCGCGAAGGGGATGGCTCCGGCCGGCGCAACGCCAATTGGCGCGAGGCCTCCGAAGAAAGAAAGGTAGCGCTCGAATCCCGCCGACACCCACAGGCCGCGCAACCGTTTTTCCACCGCAGCCGCGCCGATGAAGCTGAATTGCTCGCCGCGAATCGCGCCTCCGGAAAAACGCAAGATCAAACCCGGATCGACGGTATAGATGTAGCCTAAATTGAAGTTGTGCACGCCAACGGTGCTCGCTGAAGGCCCTGCGTTGAGCGGACGCACCAGCAGATAAGAGTAGCTCCCCGACAGTGCATGGTGGCGGTTCACCGTTCGCTCCAGCGTCACCGTTCCGGCGCCGCTCATCTGATCTAACTTGCCAGCGAAGGCTCCTGGCAGAGCCATCGTTACGGCTGCCGTATCGAAGCGAAAACTCAATTTTGTTCGCCGGTCCAGGCGGTAAGCCAACCCCGTATAGACAACGTTCTGCCGGAAGCGGCCGCGCGGCAACAAGGGCAGGCTGTCGACCAGTCGCCGGCTCGGATCCATGGTGGACAAAAAGGAATCCCCGGCTTCCAAGATCAGCCTGCCATTGATCTGCTGCGTGAAGCGCAGCGTCGCCGAATGGTTCCAGGCATTCAAGTCCTGATGCTGGGAGAAGAGCTCGAACTCAGGCTCATAGTCTATGGAAAAGCTCGTTCGATGAGTGCTTTTGGTCCACGAAAGGGTGGGTAAAGTCAGAAGAGTAACCGTGTCATTCACCGCTTGGGCGCCGACGTCAAAGTTCTCGTCATAGCCGGCGCTTAAGCTGAGTGGGGAAGTAAGTTGAAACCCTTCCAGCTGTTGCGCCCAGGCCGGGACTAGCGAGTTGAACGCCAGGACGATGACTGCCAAGCGCAATTGTGTGTCCTTCATTTGTTATTTCCAAGCCTGCCGAGCAGGCCCTGGTTAAGCTGTTTTCGCTCTTTGGCTTCGATACTCGTCTGACCTGCACACTGCACCAATGGCGCTATGCAATTGCCATGGCTGATCACTTTGTCGGATATAGCCGGACGCTCCGGCCTCGATGCAGCTGGACGCCAGCTCTACATCGTCGTGCAGGCTCAGAATCAGAACCTTGACAGTCGGATGGACAGCTTTGATGCGCCGAGTGGCCTCAGAACCGCTCAAATCCGGAGTAATCAAATCCATCAAGACCACATCCGGCCTCAGACGTGCCGCCTTGGCAATTGCTCGTCTGCCCGTGTCAGCCTCACCCACAACCTCGATAAGCGTTCCTTCTCGGAGCAAACTCTTAATACACTCCCGGAACAACCCATATTCATTGCAGATGAGAACCCTGATCTTCCTCGGCGTGCTTCCCATGTTGTCTCGCATCTCAGCTGTTTTCTGCTCTCTACACAGACCGTGTCTTGCTACTCCACGTAAACCGTATCGAGCGGCTGAAGGTAAAACGGCGCACTGCCCTCATCGGCGACCACTTGTTTGACATTAATCTTGATTCTTTGCGATCCGGATGGAGCATTTCTTAGCACAATCACCTTGTTTGGCCTGGCGAGGTCGGTGAAGCCTCCGGCCATTGCAATGGCATCCAGGACGGTGACCTGATTCTTGATTCTGTACACGTCTGGCTTTCGGACTTCACCCAAAACGGAGATCTTGAGACTGTTGACCTGCTTGACGATCACGTTGACGATCGGTTGGCTGATATATTCACGTAGTTTTTCAGTGATCTCCTTCTGAAGTTGTACCGCCGTCCTGCCGCTCGCCTCCAGTTCGTTCGTCAGCGGAAGTGAGATTCTTCCGTCCGGGCGTATGACGACCGTGGTAGTCAGCTCCGGCTGTTTCCACACGAAGACTTCGATCACATCTTCCGGACCCAGACGGTATTGAGGGATTGAAGGACTGGCCGCGTATGTTGGCCTAATGATGTCCGACCCGTTGGCGATGAGTGTCATACTGGCCGCGAAGATTACGATTGTTGTTAGTACGGCTTTCCAGTTCATTGCTCGTTCCACACGAACCTCGCTATGCCTCATAGATCAGATCCCGGCGGGGTATTGCGTCGTCAATCTGGAGGTACGGTGTTAACCTTAGCAACCTATCTTTATGCAGTCTGTTCACAATTGCTCATCGTTGAGTTTGTCCGTACCAGAACCATCAATATTTGCAATCGACAATACTGTGTCGAGCCCACCGGGTGGCTGACCGATGAAGCACGGAGTGTGTCCAGCCGCATCGGCTGTCATGGTTGCGGCACTCGCGAGTGTTACCTATAAAGAGATCTATCCCAGCCGGCACGATTACCACCTGGACGGCAAATTCGGCATGCCAGTGCAGGTTTTGCGCTTGATGGATTGGATTTGATCCCTAAAGTGAGCCATTCCGTTTTACCTGAAATCGCCTTTTTTGATTACCT
>DATLVQ010000440.1:0-3383 GCA_035577325.1 Bryobacteraceae bacterium
CCATCGCACCGCGCGATTCTTTCGTCGCCCAGCGATTGCGGGAAGCGGGCGCCGTTATTCTCGGCAAGACCAACTTAAGCGAATGGGCCAACTTTCGCTCGAGCCATTCAACCAGTGGCTGGAGCGGCCGTGGTGGCCAGACTCTCAACCCTTATGCGCTCGATCGCAATCCGTGCGGCTCGAGCTCCGGGTCGGGTGCGGCAGCGGCCGCCAATTTGTGCACGATTGCCATCGGCACGGAGACCGATGGGTCGGTCACCTGCCCGTCTTCGATGAACGGGCTCGCCGGCATCAAGCCCACACTCGGCCTCGTCAGCCGCGCGGGCATCATCCCGATCGCCCATAGCCAGGACACTGCCGGGCCCATGACGCGCACGGTCACTGATGCCGCCATTCTCCTGGGCGTGATGGCCGGCATCGATGCCAACGATGCGGTCACCAAGGAGAGCGCCGGCAAAGCGCAGAACGACTACACGAAATTTCTGGATCCCAATGGCATGCGTGGTGCGCGCATTGGCGTGGCGCGAAAATACTTCGGGTTCAGCGAACGGGTCGACAAGCTCATGTCCACGGCCATCGATACCATGAAGCACCTGGGAGCCGAGATCATCGATCCCGCCGATATTCCGACCGCGGGAAAATTCGGCGATTCGGAAAACGAAGTGCTGCTTTACGAATTCAAAGCGGATCTCAACGCTTACCTGGAGCGGCTCGGTCCCAAAGCTCCAGTGCATTCGCTCAAAGACATCATCGACTTCAACGAGAAGAACGCCGCGAAAGAGATGCCCTTTTTCGGCCAGGACGTCATGATCAAGGCGCAGGCCAAAGGCCCGCTCACGGAGCCCGCATACCTGAAAGCTTTAAAGCGCAACCATGAACTGGCGCGCACGCGCGGCATCGACGCCATCATGGGCAGGCACAGGCTCGATGCATTGATCGCGCCCACTGCCCCGCCCGCCTGGCCCATCGATCTGCCCAACGGTGATCATTTTCCGGGAGGCGATTTCACCGGCCCCGCCGCTGTGGCCGGCTACCCTCACATTACCGTGCCTGCAGGCTACGTGTTCGGGCTGCCAGTCGGGCTCTCGTTCGTCGGCAAAGCGTACAGCGAGCCGGTGCTCATCCGCCTGGCCTATGCGTTCGAGCAGGCTACGAAGTTCCGCAAGCCGCCGCGCTTTTTGCCCAGCGTCGATCTGACTGCGTAGCGCGGTGAGACACGGGGACGAAGCCGTGCTCGATACGTCGCCACCGAGACGTATAATCTCTGCATGCCTACCGACATTCGAAGACGTGATCTGCTGCGCGGCGCGACTGCCACGACGGCGCTCTCCTACTCGCGCATCCTCGGCGCGAACGACAAAATTCAGCTTGGGGTCATTGGCTGTGGCGAGCGCGGACGCCATGACATGTCGCAGTTCCAAGAGAACCCTCAGGTCGACGTAACGGCTGTCTGCGATATCTACGGCGAGCACATCGATAAGGCCCGCCAGAAGGCGCCCAATGCACACAACTTCACGGATCACCGTAAGTTGCTGGACATGAAGGACGTGGATGCCGTCCTCATCGCTACGCCCGATCACTGGCACGCCGCCATCGCCATCGACGCCCTTAACTCCGGCCGCGATGTCTACGTTGAAAAACCGCTAACGCTCAAGATCGAAGAGGGCCCGCCCATCGTCAAAGCCGCGCGCGTGAACGGGCGTATCTGCCAAGTCGGCATGCAGCAGCGTTCCGGCGTTCATTACCTGGACGCCAAGCGCGCGTATTTCGATACCGGCCGCCTGGGCAAAATCACGCTGGCGCGCACCTGGTGGCACGGCAACACCTATCACCTGCGGCACGCTCCCGAATCGCTGCGGGAGAAACCCTCGAATCTGGATTGGGCTCGCTATCTAGGCCCTGTCAAGTGGCGCGATTATGATCCGCAGCAATACTGGAATTTCCGTGCTTATCTCGATTTCGGAGGCGGTCAGGTCACCGATCTCTTCACCCACTGGATCGATGTGGTCCACATGTTTATGGGCCAGGAGATTCCGAAGTCGGCGGTAGCGGCGGGCGGTGTCTACAACTATAAAGACGGCCGCACCGCGCCCGACACCATCAACGTGCTGCTCGAATACCCGGCCGAATTCACCGCGACATTCGAGGCCACGCTCGCGCCCGGCATCACCGGAGCGGCAGTCGAAATGTGCGGCACCGAAGGCCGGCTCTACATTGATCGCGGCCGCTATGAGTTTCGTACTCTTGGGAGAAAAGTCGAGCCGGTAATCGTCAAGGCCGAACCCCAGGATATGACCCTCGACCACGTCAACAATTTTCTCGACTGTGTCCGTTCGCGCAAGCTACCAAATGCCGACGTACTCATTGGCCACCGGTCCGCGCAAGCTTCGCATCTCGGTAACATCGCCTATGTGGAGAAGCGCCGCATCGACTTCGATCCGCAGCGCGAGGAGATCCTGCCGTTTTAAGGAGTCGTAACGAATGAGCGGCTGATTTCGCCAATCGAGCGCACGCCGCATTGCCGCATGATCAACTCCAGCTCGGCGCGTAGAAGCTCGATTACTTTTTCGACTCCCGCTTGTCCGAACGCCGCCAGTCCCCAGCAATAGGGGCGGCCAATCGAAACGCCGCGCACGCCAAGCGCCAAAGCCTTGAAGATGTCCGTGCCCCTGCGAAAGCCTCCGTCAACAAGCACCGTAAGTTTGTCGCCCGCGCCCGCCATCACTTCGGACAAGCACTCGATGGTACTTCGCGCGGTTTCCTCCGCGCGCCCGCCATGGTTTGAAACGATAATGCCGTCGATCCCGTGCTCGCGACACAATTGAGCGTCCTCTCGCGTTTGAATGCCCTTGAGCACCAGCTTCATCCGCGTGATCTCTCGCAACCGGCGGGCAAACTCCCAGGTTACGGCGGCGTTGTAGACGCCGACGCCGGTCATGTCAATGCCGCCGAACATCGGCTTCCTCCGAAACCCTTCGCCGGGAGCGCTACTGTGGCATGCAGCGCAATTTCGCGTGTCCGTGCGCTTGATTCTTTCGAGCGTTTCGGTATGACGCCCGACCGGCAGATCGACCGTCAACACTAAAACAGGACAGCCGGCGGATTCGGCATGGCGCACCAGTTTTTCAGTGATCTCCCAGCGCGAGGTCGGATAAAGCTGAAACCAGACCGGACGCCCGGCGGCTTCATTGACTTGCTCCACGCTGCAGGTGGTGACGGTCGAGAGGATCTGCAAGGCTTGCATCGAACGCGCGCCTCGCGCTACCGCCAGTTCGCCCTCGGGATGAAATGCCTTTTGGCTTCCGACCGGCGCCAGCGAAATGGGATGCTCCCAGATCGTGCCGAAAATTTCCGTGCGCAGATCGGCGTGGCTGACATCAACC
>DATLVQ010000441.1:0-6318 GCA_035577325.1 Bryobacteraceae bacterium
GCTGGCTGGACCGATGACCGGGTCGGGCTCGTTCCAGTTGGCGTGATTGAGAAAATTAAAACCGGCGGCATTGAACTCGACCGCGCGCTCGGCGCCCAGGGAGACGCGCTTGCTCAGACTCAAATCGTAGTTCTGCGCGCCGGGATTGCGCAGAGTGGGATTGGTGCGCGCGGCGTCGCCCATGGTGAAATCCGCGGGCTGTTCGAAAGCGGCCGGATTGAACCAGAGCGATGGGCCGGGATTCGGGGCCGACGGACTCACGCCCGGAACAACATTCACGTTCAGCGTGGAAATAACGCCACCGGTATTATTGAATTCCGGATGGAGCGCGATGGGAGTTCCGGAAGTGACGGCCGCGGTGCCGCTCACCGACCAGCCGTCGAGCACATAGTGCCGCCAGTCGGCATATGTCAAGAACGGCTTGTTGGAGCCGAGCGGCAGTTCGTAACTATAGCTGAGCTGCAGCCGCTGTGGTTGGTTATAAGAAGTGAGCGCCCACTCATTCTGCCGGTTGAAAAAATCCTGTGTGCCGTAAGGCCCGGAGTAATCGTCCATCTGTTTTGAGATTTCGTAGTAAGCGCCGAGCGACAGCCCTTTGGACGCGCGTTTTTCCACGCGCACGAATCCTGCGTCGCGCTGATAGCGGCCAAGCGGGTAGGAGCTATATAGCTCGAAACCTTTGTACTGCGGGTAGGGACGCAGGGATTGGTTGAAGGCCTCGTCGTTGAGCTGATCGCGGAATTGGAGCGCCGCGGGCGGGATAGCGTTCGGATTGGCGGCGCTGTCACTCACCAGCAAATCGTGTCCGCCGGAATACGCCGCGCCCACCGATACCACCATGGAGCCGGGCAGCTCGCGCTCGAGAGTGACGGAAGCGGATTGATAAACCGGCTCGCGGCTGGTGGCATCGATCAGATCCGCCACGGTATTGTTGGCGGCGTCGGGCCGAAGATCGGGCAAGGGATAGGTGGGCAGCGGTAGAGCGGCGGTTAAGGCGACCGCGGGCTGCAACTGCACGTTGGGCGAGATGAACGTCTCGCGGCTATTGAAACCTTGCGTGCCCCATTGACCCTCATAAATCGGAATCGCCGAGTAGCCGCGCCAGTAGTTCGCGCGCAGCACGGTTTTGGAATCCTCGGTTACATTCCAGGCGACGCCGACACTCGGCTCGATGCGCACCACGGCGGGACGGAAGCCGCGACTCTCGCCATTGAGGTCGGCAGCGGCCAGCGCTCCCGGACGATCATTAGCGGGATTGATCCGGGCCAGATCCACGGTGGATTGGCGGTCGTATTTCTCTACGCGCGGGGAGTGGCGCGGAACACGCACGCCGATATTGATCACGAGACCCTTGCGCAGCTCATAGGTATCACGCAGCGCCACGGCCTCCTCGCCCCGGCGGAAATAAGAAGGCGCGGTGACGAAACTCTGCTCAGCGTACTCGGGCAGACCCAGCAGAAAACTGGCGAAGGCGTGGCCAGTGTTGACAATGCCCGGCAGGCTGGTCAAGCCCGGCGAAAAACGAAAGAAGCCATCCGGATACACAGGCCAAAAACTGTTGACCTGATAACTGGTATATCGCACGCTGGCGCGCAGCGAATGTTTGCGCCAGCGCGTGGAAAGCGCGTCGCTCCAGGCGTACGTGTTGTGGGCATTAGTGGACATGGGATAAGCGCGCCCCATGTCCACATAGGGTTGGAAGTCGTACACCGGAAACGCGGCCTGGCCCTGACCGGTGCGCGACGTCTCCGAAACCGCCTCGAAACTGGCAGTGTTCACGGTTTGGGCCGACGCAGTGAACACGTGTTCAAGCGAGCCGCGCCGGGTGGAAAAATGATGGTCCGATGGTCCGGGGTTGGCGATGGTCGGGAACCAGCTGGCGGCGTCGAGCAGGCCATTCGAAAAGGCCAGCTCGGAAGTCACGTGGTGGCGCTCGCCGATGGCGTGATCCACTTTGCCGATCATGCCGTTGGCGGTGTTGGCTTCGGGCGAGTTGATGAAATAGTTATTGCGAAAGAACGGGCCGACGGCGGCGTTGGGCTGCGGATACAACTCCAGAGCTTTCACGGCCAGCGAATTCAAGCGGTTCGCGGGGACCACGTTGCCTGGAAAGGGATCACGCAGATATTGCAGGTTCGTGAGTGAAACGGGCTTGGCCGGATCGTAAGCGGGATTGAGGCGCGTGGTGGCCGGATCGAAAATGGCCAACTGGTTGCCGGCGTCGTCAACTACATGCGAATAATCGCCGGTACGCTCGGCCGTGGTGGGAATGGTGGTCAGGTGAGTGCGGGAAATGTGCTCGCGTACCCCTTCGAACGAAAGCGAAACGTAGGTGCCATTTCGGTGCACCAGGCCGGGGATGAAGAACGGACCGGCGGCGTTGAACCCGTATTGATTACGACGCAGCAGCGATTTATTCTCGCCGCGCTGACGAATCTCGTGTGGAACGGCGTCCAGAAAGTCGTTGCGCAGGTTCTCATAGAGCCGGCCGTGCCATTCGAGGATCGGGCTCTGTTTGTGGAAGCTTTTGGCGGCGGCGTCGCCGCGCAGCCCGAGATTCGCCGTCTGAATCTTGAACTCGTCAATGGCGCGCTGCATTTCGGTCGAACCCTTGGGCGGGGCGGCCTGGGGCTGCTCCTCGGCGAGAGCGAATGCGGCCGCCCACAACAACACTCCAAGCGCAGCTATCGCCGATCGCATATCTTCAGTTTACAATTCGGAACTTTATTCGTCGAATGATATTGGTGAATTGCCGTAAGGACACAAATTACGCCGCGAGGCGCACGATGCAAAGGCAATGCCGGCAATGGATTCCGATCTGGGCCGCTTATGGCGGGGAGATAGTAATGCTTTCTTACTAGCGGGCCACGAATACGGTCATACCTGGGGTAACCTGTAGGCTGGCGATGAGACTCCGCGAAATCGCAAGCGTGCTCGGCTGTGAGCTGATCGGAGACGGAGATATTGAAATCACGGGCGTGGCCGGGATGGAGCACGCGGCGCCAGGTGAGCTGACCTTTCTCGCCAATCCTAAATACGCTCCTAAGGCGAAGCATTCGCGCGCCAGCGCGATCCTGACCGCCGAAGAGCTGCGCGACCTGCCCATTGCCAGCCTGGTTTCCGCCAATCCCTATTTGGATTTCGCGCGCGCACTGGAACTTTTTTATCAGGCGCCGAAGCCAAAACAGGGTATTCACCGGCTGGCGTGTGTGGCGGAATCGGCGTCGATTGGCGAGGGTGCGTCCATCGGGCCATTCGCGGTGGTGGGTGACAAAGTCATAATTGGCCGGCACGCTGTTCTTTATCCTCACGCGGTGATCTATGAAGGCGCGGAGATCGGCGATGACTTCGTAGCGCATTCGCATGCGGTGGTGCGTGAGTTCTGCCGAATTGGGAACCGGGTGATTCTGCAGAATGGCGTGGTGATCGGCGGCGACGGCTTCGGATTCGCGAAGCGCGCCGATGGGACGCACTACAAGATCGTGCAGTCGGGCCGAACGGTGATTGAAGACGACGTGGAAGTACAGAGCCTGACGTCGGTGGATCGCGCGACGGTGGGCGAGACGCGGGTGAAGCGCGGGGCCAAAATCGACAGCCTGGTGCAAGTGGGCCACGCGTGCGTGGTGGGTGAGGACAATATCATTTGCGCGCAGACGGGGCTCGCGGGCAGCTCAATTCTGGAGCGCAACGTGCTGCTGGCGGGGCAGGTGGGGATTTCCGGGCACCTGACGATTCACGATAACGCCGTGGTATACGCGCAGAGCGGCGTGGGCGGCGACGTCGAGGCGGGCGCGCGCATTTCCGGCTCGCCGGCTTTTGCGGCCAACGTCTGGCTGCGAGCTATCACGGCATTTCCCAAGCTGCCCGAGATTCTCAAGCTGGTGCGCCAACTGACGAAGAAGGTCGAGCAACTGGAAAAAAAATGAGCGAAACGCAAAGCAATCGCCGCCGGCCGGTGGCCTACAAGAACGAGACCTTCCTCAACAGCCCGGACGCGCGCATTTTGAGGATTCTCTCGGAGTACCTGGAGCCGCTGTCACATTTTCGCCACGAGCGCATCCGCGACACGATCGTGTTCTTTGGGTCGGCGCGCTTGACGGAGGACGGTCCGCTGGGGCGCTATTATCGCGACGCGCGCACTCTCGCGCGCATGATGACCGAGTGGTCGAACCAGTTCGCGAATCACACATACCGCTTCGTGGTCTGCTCGGGCGGTGGACCGGGCATCATGGAAGCGGCTAATCGCGGCGCGAGCGATGCGGGCGGAAAGACTATCGGGTTGAATATCGGGCTGCCGTTCGAGCAGCTGCCCAACCCTTACATCAGCCCAGAGCTGAGCTTCGAATTTCACTACTTCTTCATGCGCAAATTCTGGTTCGCCTACCTATCTAAGGCGCTGGTCGTCTTTCCAGGCGGGTTTGGAACCATGGACGAGATGATGGAGGTTCTCACCCTAGCGCAAACCCGGAAGCTCGCCAAGAAAATTCTCATCGTGTTGTATGGCTCGGAGTTCTGGAAGGAAATCATCAACTTCGACGCGCTGGTAAGGCACGGCATGATCGCCAAGGAAGATTTGGACCTGTTCCAGTACGCGGACGACCCGGAAAGCGCGTTCAAGATTCTGTCCGAAGGGTTGATCCAGTATCACATCACGCCCGAAACGCAGGAGACGCCGGCCATTGCGAAGTCACGCGATCCGCAGGCGCCGGAGGGGATGTTTTAAGGGCGGTGCCCCGAATTTACGCGGCCACCTAACCCGGAGCGTCTCGTTCGGCCGGCCGCCACAGCTTAATCGGGTTGCTCTGAATCGTGCCGGCGGGCAAATCGGCCGTTGGCATAAGGATGTGCGTCTACTTCGATCGTGATACCCGTCGCTTGCAGGTGCGATGTCATCGCGTCGAGCCCTGGAGGCGAAAGTGATCATCCCTTACTTCGGCGCGGCTTTGTGGTCGTAACTGATGACGCGCGTAATTTTCCACGCGCCGTCTTTGTATTGCCACAGATGAATGAACTTCCCTTCACCGACCGGCTCAGTGTCGTCATGCCCCGGGTGGTGGAAGCGGTGGACACCCATTTCAACCGCACCATAGCCCTTCATGTGATAGACCTGGAGACTGCCGGTAACGAGTTCTCGCCTGACTTTGCCGCAGATATTCTTTCTTACGCTGTCGGTCAAACTCTCTTTGCCGAGGGTAACTCCACCCTGATCATGATAAAACTCCACGTCATCGACGAAGAACGAGGCGAACTTCTCCAGATCGCATCGGTTGTAGGAATCGAACAGGGCCGTGTCCAGCGCGGCGACGGCTTTGTCCAGGTCCTTCTGGGATTTGATGTCTTCGAGCGCCTGAGCGTCCGCACGAACGATGCACAGGACAAACAAGGGGAGCGATAGCAGCATTGTTGGCAGAGCGAAACGTTTCTTCATCAGACTCCTGACCTTAGTGAAAATTGAGACCGCACTCGACCCATACGCAAATATGGGGCGAGTAAGTTCCACGCGAGCCCGCACATCTCGTGGGCTGGTGGCTGCTCGGCCCGCATTGCCACCGCCAGGCTGGTGCGCTGTTACGGCATTCGGCTCCCGCCAAATAATCGATATTATAGTTAGGATTGAGGTTGTGGTCGCTCCGCTGATACAGGATATTCGTTACGCCCTGCGGCTGGGTCGTAAATCACCCGCCTTCTTCGCGTGTGTGATCCTGCTGCTCGCCCTCGGCATCGGACTGAACAGCGCAATCTTCAGCCTGCTGGACGCTCTGCTATTGCGGCCTTTGCCGGTCCGCAAACCGGCTGAGCTCGTGCGTCTGGTGCAAGTCGCGGCTCCACTTGGACCTCGAAGTTTCTTCACCTACAACACTTACCGCGCGCTCGAGCGGCGCAATAGATGTTTCGCGGCGGTCTTCGGCTACAGCGAGTCGAACGTCGCGGTTCGCGACAATGGCGGTGCGCACAGCGTCCGTTGTC
This sequence comes from Bryobacteraceae bacterium, assembly GCA_035577325.1. GTDB lineage: Bacteria > Acidobacteriota > Terriglobia > Bryobacterales > Bryobacteraceae > QHXW01. The sequence goes on from DATLVQ010000441.1 coordinate 5,968, forward strand.
ACATCGTCAGCGGAAGTTTCTTCAACGCTCTGGGAGTCCAACCGCTGTATGGACGAACGCTCACGCCGGCCGATGAACTGCACGCGTCCGATGTGCTGCCCGCCGTTCTAAGTAATACGTTTTGGATTCGGAGTTACCATGGCGATCCGTCGGTGATTGGTAAAAAGCTCACCATACAGAATCGTGTGTTCACCATCGTGGGCGTCATGCCGCCCGGGTTCCACGGTGTCCAGGTTGAAACCGGTCCGGGTGTATTCATTCCGTTGATCGCGGCCGAGGGTCTGTTTGACAACCCAGACGCCTCATTTACAAAGTTGGGCTATACGCTCGTGGCGCGTCTGCGCCCCGGCA
>DATLVQ010000442.1:0-3791 GCA_035577325.1 Bryobacteraceae bacterium
TCGATTCCGCTGCCGACACTGTTCGGAACGGTAGCGGCTTTGGGAATCGGCGCGGCGGTGGTGCTGGCGGTACTGGTCAAGCCTACGGTGAAGTTGATGTCGGGAGTGAAATGAGGGGGAGGCGGAGAGCGTGAAGATCGCGGAGATTCAGGAGGCGCTGCGACGCGAGGGGCTCGACGGGTGGTTGTTTTTCGATCATCACCAGCGCGATCCGCTGGCGTACCGGGTGCTGGGATTCTCTCCGGCGAGCCACGTAACGCGACGCTGGTATTATTTCATTCCGGCCGACGGAGAGCCATTGGGGCTGGCGCACCGCGTGGAATCCACAATGCTGGACGGCCTGCCGGGCGAGAAGATCCCGTATTCAAGCTGGACCGAGCAGGTGGACGGGCTGCGGCGGATGTTGGGGAAAGCACGGCGTGTCGCCATGCAGTATTCGCCCCTGTGCGCGATTCCGTACGTGGCGATGGTGGACGCAGGAACGGTGGAACTGGTGCGCACGCTGGGAATGGAGGTGCTGAGCTCGGCGGAACTGGTGCAGCACTTCGAGGCGCGATGGGATCAGGCGGCGCTCGACTCGCATATGGAGGCTGGCCGGCGGGTGGACCGGGTGCGCGGGGCGGCGTTTCGCATGATTAGCGAACGCACGCGAAATGGCGGATCGGTTGAGGAGCTGGAAGTGAAGCAATTTGTGCTCGCCGGATTCGCGGCGGAAAAGCTGTTTACCGATCACGGGCCGATTGTGGGAGTGAATGCCAACGCGGCGAATCCGCACTACGAGCCGATGGAAGGCGCGACACAGCCCATTCGCACCGGCGATTTCGTGTTGATCGATATGTGGGCGAAACTCGACCAGCCGGGCGCGGTCTACTACGACATCACGTGGACGGGATATTGCGGGACGGAGCCGCCGGCCCAGATGCGGAAGGTGTTCAGCATCGTGCGCGATGCGCGGGACCGGGCGGTGGAGCGCGTGCAGAAGGCCGTGCGCGCGGGCGAAACGGTGCACGGCTTCGAGGTGGATGACGCGGCGCGGAGCTTCATCGCCGGGCAAGGATACGGCGAATATTTCACGCATCGCACGGGACACTCGATTGGTCAGGACGTGCACGGGAACGGCGCGAACATGGATAATCTGGAGACGCACGACGAGCGGCGGATTGTGCCGTGGACATGTTTTTCAGTCGAGCCGGGAATTTATCTGAAAGACTTTGGCGTGCGATCCGAAGTGAATGTATTTGTCGAGGACAGAAACGCGCGCGTGACGGGCGAAGCGCAGCAGGAGCTAGTGATCATTCAATGACGCATATGACTAATTCGGCGAAGGACCGCAGCGCAAGCGCGCGGAGTTACGGAGTGATTGGCTGGCTGCTGGCCGTGGCGATGTGCGCGCAGGCGTCGGAATGGCTGACGTTCGGCGGCGATGCGCAGCGCACCGGATGGGCAAAGGAGGAGAAAATCCTCACCAAAGACAGTCTCAAGAATTTCGGCCTGCAATGGAAATTGCATGTGGATAACGAACCGAAGGAGCTCAGTTCGCTGACGGCGCCGGTAATTATGGAGGATGTCTACACGGCTAAGGGCGTGAAGGACATTTTGGTGGTGGCGGGCAGTTCGGACAATCTTTACGCCATCGACGCGGACCTAGGCAGGCTGCTGTGGAGCAAGAAGTTCACCGCCGGTTCCAAACCGAAGCAGGAACCGCACTGGCTGTGCCCGAACGGCTTGAACGACACGCCGCTGCTGCAAAAGGAAGAGGGCGGCCTGGGAACCATGAATGTTTACGTAATCGCGAGCGACGGAAAGCTGCATGCGCTGAACATCATCGACGGCGAAGACCGCTTTGCGCCCGTGCAGTTCGTGCCGCCGTTCTCGAAGAACTGGAGTCTTAATTTTTACGACAACATGCTCTACACGTCGACCTCGCAGGAATGCAATGGCACGCGGTCGGGGGTGTGGGCCATGGATCTGAAAGACCCGAAGCACCCGGTTTCCATGTTTCCGTCGAAGGACGGCGGCATCTGGGGGCGCGCGGGAGTGGCGATCGGTCCGAAGGGCAACGTTTTCGCGGAGACAGGCGATGGCGATTGGGACCCGGCGAGAGGGCAGTATTCCGACACGGTGCTGGAACTGGCGCCACACGAGGCGAAACTGGCGGATTATTACACGCCGGCGAATCATCCATGGATCACGAAGAAAGACCTCGACATGGGGAACATGAGCCCGGTGGTGTTTCCGTTCAAGCGGTGGGAACTGGTGGCGGCCGCCGGCAAAGAGGGCGTGATTTATCTGCTGGACGCGAAGTCGATGGGCGGAGCGGATCACCGGACGCCGCTCTATCGGAGCCCGCTGCTGGCGAATGAAGACGTAAACCTGGCGGGGCGCGGGTTCTGGGGAGCCTTCGCGACGTGGGAAGACCCCCAGGGCGTTCGCTGGCTTTATGCTCCGGCGTCGGGGCCGCCGCACACCAAGGCGCCTGCGTTTCCCATCACGAACGGCGCGGCAACGCACGGCAGTATCATGGCGTTCAAAGTGGAGGAAAAGGACGGCAAGCCGGTACTCGTGCCCGCGTGGATCTCACGCGATATGGACGTACCGGAGCCGCCCGTGGTGGTGAACGGCATGGTGTTCGCTCTATCGAACGGCGAAAATACGCAGCAGCTCGATAACTCGGGAAAGATCCTGAACAGTCACGACCGGGCGTCGAAGCCTTCGGGAAATGCGGTGCTCTATGCATTTGATGCGGCAACCGGCAAGGAACTCTACAGCAGCGGAACCACGATTCCAGAATTTACGCACTTCAGCGGGTTGGGGGTTTCGAATGGTCGCGTGTTTGTGAGCACGTTTGCGTCGAACGTGTACGCATTTGGAGTGAAACAGTAGCGTTGGCCGCGGTGGCCCCGAGGTTGATCGCTGCCCACCATGCTATCCGTTCCACCGCCCGAACTTCGGGCAATATTTGGCAATGCCGATTACCCTGGATGACCTGCGGCGCTTCGCCGTCGCCCGCAGCCTCTTCATACCAACCACGCTGAAAGGCGCCCTCCACAGGCTGGGCTTTGTGCAGGCAGACCCGATCCGCGCGCCGGCGCGTGCTCAGGACCTGATATTGCGCCATCGCGTAAAGGACTACCGGGCCGGCGATCTCGAACGCCGCTACCCGAGGCTCGGCATAGAAGAAGACTTCTTTCTTACTTACGGATTCGTGACGAGCTCGGTACAGGCGCTGATGCATCCGCGCCCGGAGATCTGCGTCCCAGCCGAAGGCCGTGCGCCCTGGCCTGCCGCACGCAGGAAGCGGGCGCAACTCCTGCTGCAGTTCGTACGCGAACGTGGTTCGGTGCACCCGCGCGAAGTAGATGAGCATTTCGCGCACGGTACGGTGAGAAATTACTGGGGCGGCTCGTCGAACGCCACGACCCAACTGCTGGACGCAATGCACTACCGCGGCCTGCTGCGCGTGGCGCGGCGCGAAGGCGGCATTCGCATCTATGCCGCGCACCAGCCTGCGATTGCACCGGCCGATGAAGGCGAGCGCCGCTTACGGATCGATGCGCTGGTCGATCTGGCAGTGCGAATTTATGGGCCACTGCCTGGAGCGTGCCTGAGGGATCTTGTGCGCCGGCTGCGTTTTGCCGTGCCGCAATGGCATGGCGAGTTAAAGAGCGCCTTCGAGCGGGCCAAGCAGCGGTTGGCGCACACGCGCGTCGAGGACGTCGACTGGTATTGGCCGGCCGGAGAGGATGCTGCTTGCTGTGCGCCGCAGGACACGGTGCGCTTGTTGACGCCCT
>DATLVQ010000443.1:0-4642 GCA_035577325.1 Bryobacteraceae bacterium
GCCCTGCGCAGATTGCTGGGCGGCCCGGGCGTTCTGGCCACAGCGAATTTGAACTAGCGTTGATTAGAGTTGTTGATCAAGAATGAATGAGTAAATACGACTTCCAGCCCATCGACTTCACGCGGCTCAAGACCATTCCTCTTGCCGCGCGCGGCGGCAAGGTGCGCGTGGAGGACTTCGCCGCCCCGTACGCCATGGGCAGCGGCGTACGCGGGCTGCTCGATTCCCTGCCAAAGATCCTGGCAGCCGGTTCGTTCCGCTCCATTGTGGACGCGGTGGCGAACGCGCGCGCTCGCCGCAAGCCTATCCTCTGGGGCCTCGGCGGCCACGTCATCAAGTGCGGCCTGGCTCCGGTGCTCGTCGATCTCATGCAGCGCGGTTACGCCGGCGCATTCTCCATGAATGGCTCCGCCGCTATTCACGATTTTGAAATTGCCCTGGTTGCGTCTACCAGCGAAGACGTCGAGGCCGTTCTGCCCGACGGCCGTTTCGGCGCCGCGGAAGAGACAGGCCGTGAGATGAACCAGGCCATCGCGTGTGGCGACCGCGACGGCATCGGCATCGGTGAAGCCCTCGGCCGCATGCTCACGACGGATGGCCGGGCGCCCCACGCAGACCGGAGCCTGCTTGCCGCCGCCTACCAGCGTTCCGTGCCTGTAACCGTGCACGTGGCTATGGGTACCGACACGCCCCACACGCACCCTGCCGCCGACCCCGCGGCGATCGGCCGCGCCACCCACCACGACTTTCGCCTCTTCTGCACGCTGGTCGCCGGATTGAATGAAGGCGGCGTCTACCTCAACGTGGGCTCCGCTGTCGTCATGCCCGAGGTGTTTCTCAAAGCCGTCTCGGCGGTGCGCAACCTGGGCCACCCGCTGGCGAATTTCACCACCGTGAATTTTGATTTCCTGCAGCATTACCGGCCTCGCTTGAATGTGGTCGAGCGGCCGCATGCCGGGTCCGGCGGCCGTGGCTACGCCATCACCGGACATCACGAGATCATGTTGCCGCTGCTGGCCGCTGCCTTGATCGAGAACGAGCGCTGATGGAAAACGAGCGCAACATTTCATCGGCGGACCCGGACCCCGGCGTTTTCACAACGCCGACTGACTCTCCATCCGGTGGAGCGCCGCCTCCGCCGGACGCCGATAGCCCGCACTCCGATCCCTATCCCTTTTGGAGCTACGCCGACCTCGTTGTGTTCTTCGGTTTGGCCTTTCCTTGCGTGCTGCTCGGCGCGTTCACCGTCAAGTTCATCCTGTGGGTTTTCCATGTTCGCGTTCACAGCCTGGCGCTCGAGCTGGTGCCGGCGCAGTTTCTCGGTTACGGCTTTCTCTTTTTCGCGCTGTACCTGCTTCTGCATGTGCACTATCAACGCCCCTTTTGGCAGTCGCTGCGATGGGTGCGGACGCGCCCCGGCGTTTCCAGAACCGTTTTGTATGGCTTTGTGATGGCGTTCGTCGTGGCTCTCTTGGGCGCGGCGCTGCACACACCCGATATCCACACGCCCATGAAAGATCTGCTGTCCGACCGCAGCTCCGTGGTGTTGATCGCCATTTTCGCCGTGACGCTCGGCCCGCTGTGCGAAGAATTGGCGTTCCGCGGCTTCCTGCAGCCCGTGCTGGTACGCTCGTTCGGACCCGCTGCCGGCATCGTGCTGGCCGCGATTCCCTTCGGCATCCTGCACCTCTCTCAGTACGGCGGATCGTGGCGTCATGGATTGCTGATCACGGTGGCGGGCATCGGCTTCGGCTGGATGCGCCATGTTTCCGGGTCCACGCGCGCCGCCGCCATCATGCACGCCGCCTACAATTTCATTTTCTTCGCCGCCCTATTTTCGCAGGGAGGCAACCTGCCCAGCACATGGTAGAAACCATCCAGTGGACTGACGGCGGCGTCGTGATGATCGACCAGACCCGCCTGCCGCGCGAAGAAAGCTACGTGACCTGCACGACATATGAGCAAGTCGCCGACGCCATTCGCTCGATGGTGATTCGCGGCGCGCCCGCTATCGGCGTCGCCGCCGCCATGGGCGTCGCGCTTGGCGTCGCGCAGGCCAACGGCACTGATCTCGACGCGCAATTCGAAAAAATCTGCGACACGCTGGCGCGCACGCGGCCCACGGCCGTGAACCTGTTCTGGGCCATCGACCGCATGAGGCGCGCCTTCGCCGAATCGCGCGGCGTCGCGCTGCCTCAATTGCGCCAGCGCATGATCGCGGAAGCCCAGCAGATCCGGCTCGAAGACATCGCCATCAACCAGGCGATCGGCCGTCATGGCGCGCCGCTCGTGCCCGATGGCAAGACGGTCCTGACGCATTGCAATGCAGGCGCGCTGGCCACCGCCGGATACGGCACGGCGCTGGGCGTAATCCGCGCCGCCATCTCCGCCGGCAAGAAAATCGACGTCTTCGCCGATGAAACCCGCCCGTTTCTGCAAGGCTCGCGTCTTACCGTCTGGGAGTTGCAGCAGGATGGCATTCCTGCGACTTTGATCACCGACAACATGGCCGGGCACTTTCTAAAGAGCGGGCGCATCGGCTGCGTGGTGGTTGGCGCCGATCGTATCGCCGCGAATGGCGATGTCGCCAACAAGATCGGCACTTATTCACTAGCCGTGCTGGCGCGCGAGAACGCCATCCCATTTTTCGTCGCCGCGCCCATTTCGACTCTCGACCTGGCGCTGGCCTCGGGCGACGATATCCCCATCGAGCAGCGCGCCGCGGCTGAAGTTACACACGTTTTCGGCCTGGCTGTAGCGCCCGAAGGCACGCAAGTTGAGAATCCGGCGTTCGATGTGACGCCCAACCGTTACGTGTCGGCGATCATCACCGAGCGCGGCGTGGCCCGCGCGCCGTACGTGGAATCGCTACGGAATCTGAGTCCGTCGCAAGGTCACAAGCTGGTGAACGCCCCCTGAGGCTCATACTTCTTAGGGCCTCTCCTGTGAATCCCCCTCACGCCGCCTGCACCTGCTCTTCCACCACGCGCCCGTCGAAAATTCGCACCGTGCGCTCCGCGTACTGCGCATAGCGCGGGTCGTGCGTCACCATGCAGATCGTCGAGCCCGCGCGATGCAGTTCGCGCAGAATACCGATCACGGCCTCGCCGTTGCCGGAATCGAGATTGCCCGTCGGCTCATCGGCCAGCAGGATCGAAGGCTCGCCCACCAGCGCCCGCGCCACGGCCACGCGCTGTTGCTGGCCGCCCGAGAGCTGCGAGGGATAGTGCTTCTGCCGGTGCGCCATGCCGACCCTTTCCAGCGCCTCGCGCACCAGCTTACGACGCTCCGTGCCCGGAACGTGCCGGTAGGTGAGCGGCAGCTCGACATTCTCCGACACCGTTAGATCGCCAATCAGGTTGAACGCTTGGAAAATAAATCCGATCTCGCGGTTGCGAATGCGCGCCCGTTCCGCCGGCCGTAGCCGCTCGACAGGATTGCCGTTCAACACGTAACGCCCCTCCGACGGTGAATCGAGCAGCCCCAGAATGGCCAGCAGCGTCGACTTCCCGCACCCCGAAGGGCCGCTGATGGATACGAACTCGCCGCGTTCGATCTCCAGGTGTATGCCCGCCAGCGCGTGCGTCTCAACTTCTTCGCTGATGAAAACCTTGCTCAGATTCTCCAGATGGATGAGTGACATCGCTTCACTTCGCTTTCCGTATGAAAATGTTTCCGTTAAACGTCTGGAACTGGAACTCTGGCCCGCCGCCATTGATCGTGCCGTACATGCCATGATCCATGCGCACGCGATATTTGCCGCGGTTGGCCCGGCCGTCTTCGACCACTGGCTGGCGCCCCGAGGCGTCCAGCTTCACGTCGAAATCGCTGTAAATTTCGCCATTGTCGGTCTTCAGCTTCACGCGCGCCTTGGCGTCGGCCGGCAGCGTCACATCAACATCGCCATTGAGCGAGCTGAACGACATGCTCTTGTCCGGCGTGACCTTATTCAGCTTGACGATGACGCTCTTGTTGAGCGCATGCGCGATCACCGATCCCGAAACATTCGTCAACTTGACGCCCCCGTTGGTATTGTTCACTTCGATTTCGCCCGCGATGTTGTCCACCACGATATCGCCGCCGTTAATGCAGCTCAGCTTGAGCGATGTGTTCACCGGGACCTGAATCGTCAGGTCCGCGTCGCGGCCCGGCCTCGCGCCCACCGTCAATACGTTGTCTTCCTCTTCCGCTGTCAATCCCATCGCTGTGTTGTCGATGCGTTTCATGCCTTCGGCGCCGCGCGGCACATGGCGCCGCTCATGCTCGCCGCTCTGCCCGCTCCGCGTTTCGATAATGGCGTCCTTGCCTTCATAGCCTTTCACCGTGATGCCGCCGTTGATGAGATGAACCTTGAGCGTGTGCGGGCGCGATGGATCGCTGAATGGCACGGTGATGCGGTCGCCTGTATCCTGCGACCACGCAATACCTGCCGCCAGCAAGGGTAAAATACAAACCAAGTTCTTCACTGTTTTTTCTCCTGACAAACTATTTCTCCCGGTTACGAATTCGAATATCTCCGTTGAAGGCATCGAACTTGAGGTCGGGACCTCCGTGGCCCACGCGCACTCCGTAAAATTGATGGCTCTTGTAGACGTACTTGCCGTCGTGCTGCTCGCGCACCGCGGGCCGGCTGGGCAGGGCA
>DATLVQ010000444.1:0-7922 GCA_035577325.1 Bryobacteraceae bacterium
CTCGCCGTCCCCATGTTGTTCAAATCCATCGCGATGATGATGTGGGCCGGACCCAGACGCGCTTGATCGATGCCCAGCGCCTTCCGATACAGAACTTCGGCGCGGTCGTACCTGTGGCGTGAGAAATCGAGCGAAGCCAGATTGGTCAAGCCCTGCGCGACTTCCGGATGATCCGGGCCAAGCGCCTTCTCCCAGATGGTCAGCGCGCGCTCGTACAGGCGCTGAGCTTCCGCGTAACGGCCCTGCGTGGCCGCGAGCTGCCCCAGGTTGTTGAGTTCGACGCCCACGCGCGGATCGGCCGGCCCCAGCGCCTTCTCGACAATCGCGAGCGCGCGGCGGTATAGCAGCTCCGCATCGCCATAACGCTCCTGGCTCTTGTACAGCATGGCCAGGCTGTTGAGTGTTTCCGCCACTTGTGGATGATCGGGGCCGAGCACTTTCTCACGGATGGCGAGTGCGCGCTCGTAAAGCGGCTGGGCGTCGCTAAACCGCCGCTGATTGCGATAGACGTCGCCGAGATTGGTCAGGCTCACGGCGACGTACGGGTGCTCCGCGCCCAGCGCGCGCTCGCGAATGGCCAATGCGCGCTCCTGTAGCCGGCACGCCTCCTCCCACTTGCCCTGGTTCTGGTAGAGCACGCCGAGATTATTCAGCACGAGCCCAACCGTTGCGTCTTCCGGGCCGTGCATCTTCTCATTGATTGCGAGAGCGCGCCGATAAAGCGGCTCGGCCTCGGCATACCGGGCCTGCGCGCGGTAAATGCCGGCAAGGTTATTCAGCGCCGTCGCCACGTGCTCATCCACCTCGGCGGATTTCTCCCAGATAGCGAGTGAGCGGCGGAACAGCGGCTCGGCGCGCGCAAACGCGCCATTGGCGTGATAAAGCGTGGCCAGATTGTTCACCACAATGGCGACCTGCGGATGGTCGTTCCCGAAAGTTGCCTCCCGCAGCGCCAGCGCGCGCTGGAATAGCTTCTCGGCTTCCGGATACCGTCCTTGCGCACGGTAAGCAGTGCCCAGATTACTGAGGCTGGCAGCGAGACGGTCGTCGTTCGGTCCAAGTTTTTCGGCTATAGCCAGCGCCGCGGTGTGAAGCTTAGCGGATTCCGAGTAAGCACCCCGGTTGTAGGCATCCGCGCCCTGAGTTGAGATTCTGACCCAGTCGTCCGTCTGCGCGAACGCCCGCAACGCCATGAATAAGAAAAAAGCCCGGTTACATCTATGAAAAGAAATGACTCTGTCCACGAGCTATATTGACGCGCGAGGGCCGGAGCGCGGCAGGTGTCCAAACGTAATCTAACGGTATTCTCCTTACGGTAACGGCTAGAAGTGTTACAACTCCGCGACCAAACGTGAAGATGCTAATCTAATCTCTACTAGACCCGGGAGCGCATTCCAGTGGAGCCAAGTCAGCTTTCTGCTGAGTCTATCCGGACGCAGCTGAGGAAAATTCTATCCAGCAGCATCTTTGCGCGCTCCGAGCGCCTGGCCCGCTTCCTGAATTTCACTGTTGAACAAACGATCGAAGGCCGCGGCGAACATCTCAAGGAGTTTGTCATCGGCGTCGAGGTCTTCGATAAGACTGAGAAATATGACCCGCGCATGGACCCCATCGTGCGCGTGGAAGCCCGGCGCCTGCGCGAGAAACTCAAGAAGTATTATGAGACCGACGGCCGCGAAGACCCGGTGTGTATCGACTTTCCCACGGGTACTTATGCTCCGCTCATACAGACACGTGATGCCATGCCGGTCTCGGCAGGCGCCGCCAAGATCACCGAAAACGCCATTGCCGTGCTCCCGTTCACGAACATGAGCTCGGAGCAGGAAAACGAATATTTCAGCGACGGGCTGACTGAAGAGCTGATCAACGCGTTGACCAAAGTCGAGGGCTTGCGCGTAGTGGCATGGAGCTCGGCTTTTCAGCTGAAAGGCAAAACGCGCGACATCCGGCGCATCGCGGAGCAGTTGGGCGTGCGCGCCGTCCTGGAGGGCAGCGTGCGGCGTACGCTCGACCGCTTGCGCATCACGGCGCAGCTGGTGGATACGGCTGACGGGCACTATCTGTGGTCGGAGACCTACGAACGCGCGCTCAAGGACGTGTTCGCCGTCCAGGACGAGATTTCCTCGGCGATAGTAGGCGCTTTACGCATCAAGCTGACTGGTCCGCAAGGCCGCTCTCTCATCACGCATTACACGGAGAACCTGCAGGCGTATCACCTGTACCTCAAGGGCCGCTTTTACTGGAACAAGCGAACTGAGGAGGATTTCTACAAGTCGCTGGGATTCTTCGAGCAGGCCATCGAAATCGATCCGAACTACGCGCCCGCCTATGCCGGCATGGCCGACTCATACATCATGCTGGGCGAGTATGGTTCAGTCCCGGCGCTCAGCATCATGCGCAAGGCCCGGACCAGGGCCGCGCGCGCGCTCGAAATCGATCCCCGGCTTGCCGAAGCGCACGTGTCCCTCGGCGCGGTCGCCGGACGCTATGAGTGGAACTGGGCGGAATCCGAGCTTCATTTCCGGCGGGCCCTGGAGCTGAATCCGAGCTACCCGACTGCGCACCACTGGTACGGCTACGACTATCTGGCGCCGCAGGGCCGCCTGAACGAAGCCATCGCGGAACTGGAGCGCGCGCATCACCTGGACCCGCTCTCGCTCATCATCACCACCTGCCTGGGTACGCTCTACGACATAGCGCGTGAATATGAGCACGCGCGGACATTTTACGAGAGGGTATTCGAGCTGGAGCCGGGTTTCGTGCGCGCTCACCTGAGCTGCGGCCGTTCCTATCTGCATCAGGGCATGTGCCGCGAGGCGATCACTACATTCGAGAAAGCCCGGGAGCTGATGCCGAATTCTCCGGTGCCTCTGGCGCTTCTGGCGCACGCTTATAATGTGTCGGGGGCAACCGCCGAAGCCGACCGCCTTCGCCAGGCGCTCGACCGCTGCGCCCGGACGTGCTGCGTTTCCTCTTACCTGATGGCGCGGGCGCAGTTGGACTTCGACAACGACCGCGCCTTGGATCTTCTGGAGAGGGCTCTCGAGGAACGAGATCCGCGGATGGTCCACATCAACGTTTCCCCGATCTTCGATTGCCTGCGCCAGGACGAGCGCTTCGCCGCTCTGATCGGCAGGATGGGCCTCGCCGCCCCAGGTGCAGTACCGGTAGCACTGGGTTAGTCCGAACGCCGCGCGCCGGACGCGTCACTCTGCCACGCCTCGTTCGCCTGTAGAATAATTGCATGAAATTTCCAGTCTTCATTCTGTTGGCGGCCACGGCGGCCGCGCAATCGCCATACGACCTGCTGCTCCATGGCGGCCACGTCGTCGACGCCAAGAACCGCATCAGCGACGTGCGCGACGTCGCCATCAAAGACGGCCGCATTGCCGAAGTGGCGAGCCACATCGATCCCGCCAAGGCGCTGAAGACGGTGGATGTGTCGGGCCTCTACGTAACGCCCGGGCTGGTTGATATTCATGTCCACGTCTATGCCGGCACGGGCATGCGCGGCGCCTATTCCGGCGACAACAGCGTGTACCCCGACGGGTTCACGTTCCGCTCCGGTGTAACCACCGTCGTCGACGCGGGCAGCTCCGGATGGCGCAATTTCCCGGATTTCAAAGATCGCGTCATCGACCGTTCCAGGACGCGCGTAATGGCGCTGCTGAACATTGTCGGGCTCGGTATGGGCGGCGAGGCGAAAATCGAGCAGGATGTCAACGACATGGACCCGAAGGCCACCGCCGAGCAGGCCGGGCGCTATCGCGGCGTGGTCGTGGGCGTCAAGTCGGCGCACTTCCGCGGGCCGGAGTGGACTTCGGTCGAACGCGCCGTGGAAGCCGGAACGCTGGCCAATATTCCAGTGATGGTGGATTTCGGCGAGTTCCGCCCCGAGCGCCCGTATCAGGATCTGGTGCTCAAGAAACTCCGGCCCGGCGACATCTCCACCCACATGTACCTGGGCGCTGTTCCCATGATCGACGATAGCGGCAAGGTGCGGCCGTATCTGTTCGAAGCCCGCAAACGCGGTGTGATTTTCGATGTGGGCCACGGCGGCGGCAGCTTTCTGTTTCGCCAGGCCGTGCCCGCCATGCAGCAGGGGTTCGTGCCGGATTCCATCTCAACCGACTTGCACATCGGCAGCATGAACGCGGGCATGAAGAACATGCTCAACGTCATGTCCAAATTTCTGAACATGGGGATGCCTGTGGATGACGTGATCGGGCGCTCGACATGGAACCCGGCGCGCGAGATCAAGCACGAGGAGCTGGGCAACCTGTCTGTAGGCGCCGGCGCGGACGTTGCGGTGCTGCGCCTGGAACATGGCGATTACGGCTTTGTCGATGTAAACGGCGCGAGATTCCGCGGCCATCAGAAGCTGGTTTGCGAGCTGACCGTACGCGACGGCAAAGTCGTCTACGATCTCAATGGCATCACGCGCGAAGATTGGGATAAGCTCGGGCCAAACTACAAAGCCCAAGGCGACGCCAAGTGGGACGGAACCATCGGCCACGCCGTTCGCGCGCGCAAATAAGACGCGTGGCGTAACAACTGTATCCGCCGCCTTACCGTTACTTGGGCGCGATTTCCTTTGCAGCCGTCCACACTCGTAGTAATCAAGAAGTATGGCCTCGCGGACCATCCGCATCGGTGTGCTCGGCGATTTTAATCCGGAGTATCACTCGCACCGCGCCACCAACGCTTCTCTGCAGCATGCGGCGAAGGCATTAGCGCGGACGGTCGAGACGACGTGGGTACCAACGCCGTCGCTTCTCAATCCGAGCGCTTTGGAGACCCTGGCGGATTACGACGGCCTCTGGGGTTCGCCCGGCAGTCCATACCGGAGCATGGAAGGCATGCTGGCCGGTATCCAGTTCGCGCGGGCCCGCAACCGGCCATTCATCGCCACTTGAGGCGGCTTTCAACATACTCTGTTAGAGTATGCCCGCAACGTAGCCGGAATCGGCGACGCAGATTCAGCTGAGCACAGCAGCCGATCGAAGAATTTCATCATCGCGCCGGTGGCGTGCCCCGTCCCTAATCGTCGCGACGGCGCTCCGAAACTTTCCGGCGCCTGCAAGCTGCGCCTCACACACGGTTGCCGCCTGGCCGCCATCTATCGGGCCAGTGAGATCGAAGAAGAGTACTTCTGCAATTACGAAGTGAATCCGGTCTACCATCGCGATCTCGAAAACGCAGGGTTGCGCGTCGCGGCGTTCGGCGATCGGGGCGAATTGCGCGCCGTGGAACTACCCGACCGCCGCTTTTTCATCGCCACGCTCTATCAGCCCCAATTGTCTTCGACCGAAGACTGGCCGCATCCGGTGATCGTGGAATTCCTGTCGGCGGCCATGGTCTGAGGTTCCCGCCTGATAAAATCGCCAGCGTGACTCCGCCGCTCGAATCGAAGACCGCTCTCGTCACCGGCGCGAGCAAAGGCGTGGGCAAGGGTATCGCGCTCGAGCTGGCGCGCGCGGGCGCAAACGTTGTCGTCAACTACAACACCGATTCCGCCGGCGCTGAAGCAACGTCGGCTGAAATTCGCGCCATGGGCCGCGAGGCTGTCGCGATTCAGGCTGACGTGGGCATGGCGCCGGATGTCGACCGCCTGTTTACGCGCGCGATCGAGAAATTCCCGCGGCTCGACATCCTGGTGAACAACGCCGGCGTGCAAACCTGGAAGCCCCTCCTCGACCTTACCGAAGCCGAATGGGATCGCACGCTGCGTACCAACCTGAAAGGCTGCTTCCTCTGCACGCAGCGCGCGGCCCGCCATATGCGGGGGACCGGCGGACGCATCGTCAACATCGGCTCCGGCTGCAACAAGGTCGCCTTCCCGAATCTGGTCGACTACACCGCCAGTAAGGGCGGCATCGAAATGTTCACCAAGGTGGCGGCGGTCGAGCTCGGCCCGCACCGCATTACAGTCAATTGCGTCGCCCCAGGCGCTGTCGAAATCGAGCGCACGCAGCTCGAAGCCGGCGATTACGCCGCCACCTGGGCCAAACTTACGCCCCTCGGTCGCGTAGGCCAGCCGGTGGATGTGGCCCGCGCCGTCGTGTTCCTGGCCAGCGATGCCGCCGAGTTCATCACAGGGCAAACGATTTGGGTGGATGGCGGATTATTTAGCAAGCCGAGCTGGCCCTATGCGTAGGCACAATCCAACGCATTGCACCCCCGCCCCTAATCGGGTGACAATAAATATCTGTCCTCTCCTGCTTGGGCTTCCCTATGCTGAAACAGATTACGGTGCACGGCGCGCGCCAGCACAATCTCAAGAACATCGATGTTGAGATTCCGCGCAATAGCCTCACGGTCATCACCGGCCTGAGCGGCTCCGGCAAGTCCTCGCTCGCCTTCGACACCATCTACGCGGAAGGCCAGCGGCGCTATGTCGAGACGCTTTCCACTTACGCTCGGCAGTTTCTCGACCAGATGGAGCGGCCGGATGTCGATTCCATCGAAGGCCTCAGCCCCGCCATTTCAATCGAGCAGAAAACCACCAGCCGCAGCCCGCGGTCGACCGTCGGCACCATCACGGAAATCTACGATTATCTGCGCGTACTCTATTCATCCATCGGCATCCCGCACTGCCCGGTCTGCGGCAATCCCATTTCTCGCCAGACCACCGAGCAGATTCTGCAGCACGTGCTGGCATTGCGGCCGGAAGACCGCATCATGGTGATGGCGCCCATCGTGCGCGGCCGCAAGGGGGAATACCGCAAAGATCTGGAAAAACTGGCGCGCCAGGGCTTCGTGCGCGCGCGTATCGATGGCGTGCTGCGCTCGCTCGACGACGATATCCCGCCGCTAGATAAGCGCCGCAATCACACCATCGAAGTCGTCGTTGATCGGCTGCTGGTAAAATCCGGGATCGAGAAGCGCCTGGAGGCGTCGATCGAGACCGCCACCAAGCTGGCCAACGGTCTGGTACTGATTGCCGTGGTCAATGGCGAAGAGCGCCTCTATTCCCAGAAGCTCGCGTGCACGGAATGCGGCACCAGCATTCCGCAGCTCGAGCCGCGTTCGTTCTCCTTCAACAGTCCTTACGGCGCGTGCGAAACCTGCTCGGGTTTGGGAAACCGGTGGACGTTCGATCCAGGCAAAGTGATCGCGGACGATTCCAAGCCATTGCTCGAAGGCGGCTTGGGACCTGGCTCCGCCTCGGCGTACATGAACCACTGGCTGCGCGAGGCCGCCCGTCTGCTGCGCTTCGATCTTTCCACTCCCTTCGATCAGCTTCCGAAGAAGACGCAGAAGCTGTTGCTCGAAGGCGGTAACGGATTTCCGGGCATTCTGAAAATTCTCGACCAAAGTTTTCAAGAGGCGGGCGAAGGCTACCGGGAGTGGCTCACCGATTACATGTCGGCCACTGAGTGTCCGGATTGCCGCGGCAAGCGGCTGCGGCCTTCCAGTCTCGCGGTTCGGGTAAAAGCCATTTCCATCGCCGATTTCACGGCTATGCCAATCGGCCGCGCGCTGCTCACTGCCCGGAGCTGGCAATTCGGCGAGCGCGAGACGCAGATTGCCGGACGTGTCGTGGATGAGATCCGCCGCCGGCTCGAATTTCTCTCGGCAGTCGGTCTCGATTACCTGAGTCTCGAACGCTCCGCGGCCACGCTCTCGGGCGGCGAAGCGCAGCGCATCCGCCTGGCTACGCAGATCGGCTCGAAGCTGCGCGGCGTGCTCTACGTGCTGGATGAGCCGTCCATTGGCCTGCACCCGCGCGATAACGGTCGGCTGCTCGAAACGCTGGCGCACCTGCGCGACATGGGCAACACGGTGATCGTAGTGGAGCATGATGCCGAGACTATCGAGCGCGCGGATTACGTGGTCGATCTCGGTCCCGGCGCCGGACGATTGGGCGGCTCGCTGGTGGCCACCGGCACGCCTGGACGTATTTCTCGAAATCCGGCTTC
>DATLVQ010000445.1:0-8503 GCA_035577325.1 Bryobacteraceae bacterium
TTCGGTACCATCGTGCGATTGTTGCGAGCGACGGGATCCGAAGTAGTCTGCCTCAAAGACAATTCAGTGTCCACGCGTTAGCGTTTTACTTCTGCGCCTTAGTTGATCTTGGCACTGGCGTTTTCTTGTGCCCTTCGCTCTTCAACAATCTATCGAGTGTTTCCCGGATCGTACTCTGGCCGTGTCCAAAGTAGTCATCTTCGGGTTGTCGTTGCAGGTGCTCCTCGCGGACAATGCCCGCCCGGTCGATAAAAAGCAATTTCGGCACGTAACCCGAATTGACCGAAACGGGAATTCCTAAATAGGCCAGGGCTTCGGCGCGGGTGAGCCATCCCACGGGAAAAGCGGCGTTGAACTCGGCAATGAATCCCGCGACCAGGTCTTTGGCATTCTCATTAAACGCCGCCGCCATGATCTGGACGCCGCGTCGCCTGTACTCTTCCTGAATCGCATTCAGGGTTCGGGTGAGCCCCTGGCAATGTGGGCATGTGGTGCTGATGAGCGCCACCACGCAGACCTTGCCTCGATACTGGCTGAGCCGCAGGTCTTTGCCTCCCGCCATGTGAATCGCGAGCTCCGGAGATTTCCGGGGCACACCGACGGTCCCCGCGGAAGCCGCCAGTCCCAGTGTGCATACAGTTAGCGCCAGCCGGCCGAGCGACATGAGTGTAGCTTACTCCATGCGAGACGATTCCCAGCGCGGTATGTAATCACGTTGGCCGGGCGAAGTTGCTCTTCCACGATTCACCTGGACTTTTTCGCCCAGCAGCGGGCACTCATTTTGCGTGCGCCGGTTAACTTTAGCGGTCTTGATTTGCGCGTGCCGGTGGCCGGTAATTGAAGTATTGGCATGAGCGCGCCATTTCCAGCCCGGTTGCATGTGCTGCTGGCGTCGGAGGCGCCGGTGGGATTGGTGTTCCGCCGGGGTCCGGTGAACGCGGTTTGCTGCATCCTCTGGGACCGCAAGAAAGACACATTTGAAACGGGGCAGTGGATGCGGGCGCGCATTTACGAGCGGCGCGCGGACCTTTCTCCCGACGGGCGGCACCTGATTTATTTCGCCATGAACGGCAGGTGGAGTTCCAAGACGCGAGGATCGTGGACGGCTATTTCGCAGGCGCCATGGCTGAAGGCGAAGGTGTTGCTGGGAAAGGGCGACTGCTGGCAGGGCGGCGGGTTGTTCACTTCCAATTCGCGGTACTGGCTGAATGGCTGCCATGAGGTGATCGAGGACTGCAAAGAAGTCGAGCGCGATCTAAAATTCCAGCCCGCTGGAGGGTATGGCGGGGAATGTCCGAGTGTCTACTATCTGCGGCTGCAGCGCGATGGCTGGATCTTGAAAGACCGGCTGGATGCGGGCATAAGCGACGTGTTCACGATATTTGAAAAACCGCTGCCGAACGGCTGGATTTTGCGCAAGTACGCGCATGCGGAAGTGCATCCGGGTCCGGGCAAGAGCTGCCACTGGGACGAGCACGAAGTCGAGCACGCCGGGCTGGCGCGGCGGATTACTTTTCCGAAGTGGGAGTGGGCGGATCGGGACGGCGAGACGCTGGTGTGGGCAGAGGGCGGCTGCCTGCAACGCGCGGCGGTGCTGGCGACGGAAGTCGGCGAGGCGCGAGTGCTGCACGATTTCAACGGGATGAAGTTTGAGCGGCGGATGGCGCCTTATTGAGCTGGCGGCTATGGAATTCGCCGAAAAGAGTTCGCAGACCGTTTGTTGTGCGCGCGGCTCGGCAAGAGGCCTGAGTCTTGCGGTAGAGCATGATGATTCACTGCCGAATGGGTTCCGGTATGGCGGCGCCGTCGGCTCTGGGGTCGGACGCGGCGTAGTTGGTTTTCGTTTTCGAATTGTGCAGGATGGCTTGGCCGCGGCCCATTTCGGCGGTGTACTCGCGGCGGATGCGGATTTCGTGGCCGCGCTCGGAGAGTTGCTGCAGAGTTGCGACGCCGACGCGCGATTCAATTGAAACATCACATCCGGTTGACGTGTATTTGGTGAAGCGCGGAGCTTCGAGCGCCGCCTGCACATTCATTCCGTAATCGATCACATTGGAGGCGAACTGCGCGTGGGCAAGCGGCTGGTTGGCGCCACTCATGATGCCGAAGCCGATGTGGAGGTCGCCGCGCTCCATAAAGGCGGGGATGATGGTGTGGAACGGTCGCTTGCCGCCAGCGAGCACGTTGGGGTGCTTGGCGTCGAGGGTGAATCCGGAGCCTCGATTTTGCAATTCGAAGCCCATGCCGTCGACCACGATGCCTGAGCCGAAGATGGCGGCGATGCTTTGAATCCAGCTGGCGATGTTGCCGTTGCGGTCGACCACCGTGAGATAAGTTGTGTCGCCTTCGACGGGCTGGCCAGCGGGGACGGTGCAATTGGCTTTATGGGGATCGATCAGCGCGGCGCGCTTGCGGGCGTAGTCTTTGGAAAGCAGCGCGGCTATGGGGACGTCGTATGTGCGCGGATCGGCATCGTACCGGTGGAGGTCGGCGTAGGCGAGCTTCATGGATTCGATGCGCTGGTGCATTTCGGCGGAGCTGGACGGGCCATCAGGAGCGGCAGGCGCTGTCTCCATGAGGTTCAGCATTTCGAGCGCGGCCATGCCCTGACCGTTGGGCGGGAGTTCGTAGATGCGCCAGCCGCGATAGTCGATGGAGATGGGCTGGACCCATTCTGAGGAAAAGGAGGAGAGATCGCCGGCTGTCATGGTGCCGCCGAGACGCTCGGAGGTTTTCAGGATGGCGGCGGCGATTTCACCTTTGTAGAAAGCATCGGGACCTTTGTCGGCGAGGATGCGGAAGGCGCGGGCCATTTCAGGATTGTGGAAAACGTCGCCGAGCTGAGGTGGTTTGCCGCCGGGCAGGAAGACGCGCGCGGATTCTTCGTGGGCCTGGAGTTTTTTGACTGTGGATTCGCCAGACCACGCATCGTGAATGCCTTCAGGCACTGGAAAACCTTCAGCGGCATAGGCGATGGCATCCTGGAAGAGATCTTTCCAGGGAAGCTTGCCATAGCGGTGGTGCATTTTGGCCCAACCTTCGACGGCGCCGGGAACGGTGACGCTGTGGATGCCGTCACGGGGCATGTGCTTGACGCCCTTGCCTTGCAGAAACTCGGGCGTGAGGGCGCGAGGTGCAGGACCGGACGCGTTGAGTCCGGTCAATTTTCCGGTGGCAGCGTCCCAATAGATGACGAACAGGTCGCCACCGAGGCCGTCCATCATGGGCTCAGTCACGCAGAGCACAGCGTTGGCGGCGATGGCGGCGTCGACGGCAGAGCCGCCGCGGGCAAGAATTTGCGCACCAGCTTGAGAGGCGAGCACCTGGCTGGTGGCGGCGATGCCCTGCTGGGTGATCACCATAGAGCGGCCATAGTTGCGGCCTTGGGGCAGCAGGGCAGCGTGGGAGATGAGGAAGAGCGAGATCAACCGGAGAGCGGTTTTCATGAACTTGGTTATGGTAACAAGGAGCGGGCGGAGGCTGGGGTGCTGGTGAGAGCGAATCAGGCCTGGGGTTCGAACACGCCGGCCAGAGGAATTTCGATATCGGGATTTGCGGTTCGCAAGACGTCGCAGAGGGTGCCGGCCAGGTCTTGCTGTGAATAACAGATGGCCTTACGCTCCTCGGGATCGACCAGCCAGATCCATTCAACACCGATCGAGAGATATTCCTGAATCTTGGGTTGCATGCGGACCATGTGATCTTCGGGGGACAGAATTTCAATCACCAGGAAGGGCGCAACCGTGGGGATGCGGTCTCCGATGTTGCCGCGCGCCATACCGCCACGTCCGCCACACGAAGGCGCCGGGCATGAATCTGAATACGGATTTCCGGCACGACACGGATGTGTAGCTTCTCGGAAGCCTGCATGAGCAGAAAAATCAGTCTGCCTTGCAGCATTCCGTGGGCACCTCGCCAATGTTGCGCTCCACCACCTCGCCATCGAGGTATTCGCAGTCGGGGCCGTCGAAGCTGGCGCGCAAATACTCTTCGACGTCCATCAGGACTTTGGAAGGCATAGCGGCTTCGCCTTTATTATAAGCCGTTTCGCTATAATTCAGACGGATGGACATATACGACGAGATCGTGCGGCTGCGCCGTCTCGGACAGAAGGCCGCGATAGCCACCATTGTGCAGGTGCGGGGATCGATTCCCAGCTACGAGAGCGCCAAGCTACTAGTGCGCGAGGACGGATCGATGATCGGCACGATCGGCGGGGGGTGCGTGGAAGCAGAGGTGTGGAACGCCGCGCGCGAGGTGATCGCTACGGAAAAGCCACGCCACTTAAGTTTCAACCTGGGGCAGGAAGCGGCTTACGACAACGGGCTGATCTGTGGTGGACAGCTCGATATTTTTGTCGAGCCAGTGATTCCGCCGCCACACGCGTTTATTTTTGGCGCGGGGCACATCTCGAAGAGTCTTTCGAAGATTGCGGCGCTCGCCGGGTTCGCCACCACCATCATTGACAACCGCGATACGTTTGCAAACCGCGAACGATTCCCCGAGGCGGACGAGATTTTCGCCGAGGAATACGAAGAGGTTTTTCCAAAGCTGCCCATTAATGAGACCAGTTACATCATCATCGTGACGCGCGGGCACCGCGACGATATGCGCGTGCTGCGCTGGGCGGTGGGCACGGAGGCGCGTTACATTTCCATGATCGGAAGCAAGCGCAAGGTGCTCAATGTGGTGAAGGAACTTGAAAACGATGGCATCGCGCGGGAGAGGATGGAGCGCGTACACGCGCCCATGGGTCTCGAGATCGGCGCAATTTCACCAGAGGAGATCGCCGTTTCGGTGGCGGCGGAGATGATTGCGGTGCGCCGAAACGCTGAATCGGACTGGCGGGCGCTCTCCAAGTCCATATTTGCGGGCGAAGCTTCGCGGAAAATGCTGAAGTGAGCTATGCCGGATTAATTCTGGCAGCCGGGGAATCGAGCCGGATGGGCTCGCCCAAGGCGCTGCTGGAATTCCGGGGCGAGACTTTCATTGACCGGCTGATCCGATGCTTGTCCGCGCACTGCTCCCCGGTGATCGTGGTGCTGGGGCATGAACCGGAAGTGATCCGGGCGGGCGTGCGCGCTCCGCTACAGGCCGTTTTTGTGTTGAATACGGAATACGCGCGAGGGCAGTTCAGCTCCATGCAGTGCGGGCTGCGAGCGGTTCCTGCGGACGCCGATGGCGTTGTGTTCACGCCGGTGGATCACCCCAATGTGAAGGCCGCGACTGTGGCGAAGCTGATCGAGTCGGAAGCGCTGATCGCGATCCCTCAATACCTCGGCCACCACGGGCATCCCATTCTTTTTTCGCGTTGCTTGATTCCGGAATTTCTGGCGATGCAGCCCGATTCGCAGGCGCGCGCCGTCACGCACCGGCACGCGAGCGAGATTCGGTACATCGATGTCGCGGACGCCGGAATTTTGGACGATATCGACGATCCCGAGGCATATCACCGGCTGCTGGAATCGGCATGAAACGCAGGATTCAGCTGGGCCTGAGGTGGCTGGGGGCCGGGTGCGCGCTGGTATTGGCAGCGGGACTCGCCGCGCCGTTTCTTGGCGCCGGCCGTTATGCCGAACAGATCCGCATGGGCCTGGAAACCGCTCTCGGCCGGCAAGTTGAGTTCGGGGATGTGCGCTTCAAGCTGTTTACCGGCCCCGGGTTTTCGATCAGCAAGGTTGTGATTCACGAGGACCCAGCGTTCGGGCTTGAGCCGTTTGCCTATGTGGACTCGCTGGATGCCCGGCTGGCGTTATGGCCGCTGCTCATGGGCCGGCTGGAGTTCGCATCGCTGAGCCTCGATGACGCCAGATTGAATCTGATGCGCATTGAGTCCTCCGCGGGCGCGGCGTGGAACTTCGCCGAGCTGCTGCATAGGACGAAGTTCGAAGCACTGCCCGCGCTTTATGTGCGCTCCGGGCGCGTCAATTTCAAATTTGGTGACACCAAGTCGGTTTTTTATGTGACTGACACCGATCTGGACGTCTCGCCTCCCAGCGCGCTGAGCGGAGAGTGGGGCGTGCGATTCTCGGGACAACCGGCGCGCACCGATCGTCCGGCGCGCGGATTCGGCAGCCTCACCGCGAACGGCTCATGGAAGCCGGCGGGACAGCTCGATCTGCGGGTGCAGCTGGAACCGAGCGCGATGAACGAGATGATCAGCCTGGTTTATGGTCGCGATATAGGCGTGCATGGGCTGGTTTCGGCACGCGCACGACTGGCGGGGCCATTGGCCAACCTGCACATTAATGGAGCCCTCAACGTCGAGGACGTGCATCGCTGGGATCTGTTGCCGCAGCGTGGAACGGGCTGGCCCTTTGAGTTTGAGGGCCGCCTGAATCTGCCCGCAGAATGGCTGGAGGTGGATATGCACTCCGCCGCGAAAGAGGCGCCGCTGGCGGTGCGATTCCGGGTCGCGGACTACCTATCGCGGCCGCACTGGGGCATGTCACTCAACTGGAATCGGTTCGGCGTGGAGCCGCTGCTGCAGCTCGCGCGCCATTTGGGAGCGCGGCTGCCAGACGGCCTCAAGCTGGAGGGATCGCTCGACGGCGCTATCGGCTATTCCGGGCAGGGGACCTGGCAGGGGCAACTCGCATTTCAGGACGCGGCAGTCACCATTCCCGATTCAGCGCCCATCCGTTTCGAGCAAGCGAAACTGCTGTTCGAGGGTGGCCACGTGCACCTCTCCGAGGCGCTGGCGCGCACGCAGGCGGACGATCTGGCGCGCATTGAAGCCGAATACGATCCGCGCACGGGAGCACTCGATCTCAGCATTGCGACGGATTCGATGGCAGTCGCGGCGCTCCGGTCGCAGGCGGCTCTGGCGGCCGTGCCGATGCTCGAGCAGGCAGAATCCGGCGTATGGAAGGGGAAGCTGCGGTACCAGGGCGAGCCGGGCGCGGCGGGCGAATGGTCAGGCGCCTTTCAACTGACGGACGCGAATATTCCGCTGCCCGGGATGGCCGAGCCGCTGCGCGTGCAATCGGCAAATGCCACCATTCAGGGAGCGCGAGTGGCGCTCGAAAAAATTCACGCGAGCGTGGGCGATCTCTCGGCCACCGCCGATTATTTCTACGAGCCTGGCGCGGCGCGCCCGCACCGGGTTCGGATCTCGCTCGCGAGTTTGGATGCAGTGGAACTGGAGCGTCTGCTGATGCCGACGCTGAGGCGCGATCGTGGCCTGCTGGCACGGGCGTTCGGCTTTGGCCCAGCACCGGTTCCCGATTGGCTGCGCAGCCGGCGCGTGGATGGCTCGCTAGCGGTGGAGGCGCTCCACTTGGCGGGGATCGACGTGCAAAACGTGCGCGCGCGCCTCGTCTGGAACGGGACGACATTGGTGCTCGACGACATCACAGGCGGGCTGGAGGCGGGTACGATGAACGGGCGGTTGACGGCCGATCTGCGCGGCGCAAGCCCGATCTATCACCTGTTTTCGCGGCTGAAATCCGTCAACTGGAACGGTGGCACATTCGACGCCGAAGCGGCGCTCGATACCAGCGGCACGGGGACTGCGCTGGCCACCAACCTGCGCTCGCAAGGATCGTTCATCGGACAATCGTTCGCGGATGAGCCTCTCGATCAATTCAATTCCGTCTCCGGCTGTTATGCGTTCGCGTGGGCAAACTCAGGGCCCCGGCTGCGCTTCAACGATCTGCGAATGTCCACTGGCGACGAACTCTATTTGGGCCGGGGCGCCTTGCAGGACGATGGGCGGCTGCTCATTCAAGTTTCGAACGGAACGCGCCAGCTCAGCGTGACGGGAACGCTGGCACGGTTGCAGCTCGACGAGAGCGCGGGGCAGTAGCGGGTCCAGACCGGAGGGCCCGTCACCCGGCCTTAGCGATTTATCTGATACGCTTTGGGGTTCGCGATGCGCAAAGCCGTAGTAGCTGTGCTCGTTTTGACCGGCGTCATTCTGGTCGCCGATGAGAGCGGTGTTTTCGCTCTGTTGAAAAGCAACGTACGGATCGGCAGGCAAGGCGACGGCGTTTACCTGCTACCGACGAATCAATTGCTGCATCCCTGGGGCGAGCAGGCGGCCATCAAAGGACGGCCGGTGGATTTGACGTTTGATTCGCGCAAGCATCTGCTCGCCGTGCTCAATTCGCGCAACGTGCTGCTGATGGATGGCACCAGTGGCGCGCGGATGGCCGAGGCGAGGGCGCATACTTCGTACGCCGGCATCGCGTTTCGCCCGGGTGATCGCGAGCTGTGGGCCAGCGAAACAGGAGAAGAACGAGGTTCGGACGCGCTGCTTATCCTCCAGTTGTCCGAGCTCGGGGCGGTAACGAAGACCGAGCGGATGCCGCTTCCGAAGCATCCGGTGCCGGTGGGCATTGGGTTCTCTGCCGATGGGAAGACGGCCTACGTGGCTTTCAGCCGGAGCAACACGCTGGCTGTTATCGATGCGGACGAGCGAAAGGTAAAGCGGCAGGTGATTGTGGGGGTAGCGCCGTTCGGCGTTGCGGTGTCGCGCACGCACGTTTTCGTCACCAATCGC
>DATLVQ010000446.1:0-4097 GCA_035577325.1 Bryobacteraceae bacterium
TGTGCATGTTGCCGTCCTTGCCGCGCGTGAGACCGCCGACGCGTCCCATATACTGCGCGAAGATCTGGCGGGGATGGATGCCGCGGATCAGAAACAAAGCCAAATCACGGTGCGATGGACAAAGGACGTCGTCCAGCTCAGCCGTCAGTCCCACACCCACCGGAATGGCTTCCTGCCCGCGCCCCACATAGACGCCGCCCAGGATTTTGCCCTGCCGGTACAACTTGCGCTCGATACGATCCTCCACCTCGCGCATGGTGGCCATGTAGCGCAGAAACTGGAGCGCCAGCTCGCGATTTCGGTCGACGCCTTTATGTGACGATATGACGGCCGGGGCACTCATAGGGCGACTCCTTGCCAAAGCGAGTAGTATACAAAGGCCGAGCGCCAAGGGCTACCGGGTATCGACCGGATTTCGACTTGCCGGGGCTAGGAAGCTCCTTGTTTGGCATCATATGGGCTACGGACAGGCTAACGTGCAGCCGGGTCTCTTGAGTGTGACCGGGCCGCCGGCGAGGATTTGGCCATAGACCGGCCCGGGGCGCGGTCTTCAAGAATTCCTGCGCGATCAGTTGCGAGACGAACGGGATGATTTCCGGCTTTTTGCTGTTATCCACCGTGAAGACAGCCAGGATGTATTCGGCGCCGTTCGGCAGGCGAATGTGCGCGGTGTCGTGGCGCGTGTCGGAAGTCCAGCCGGCTTTCGAATAGTACTGCGATCCGGGCGGCAGCGATTTTCCGGAGTACGCGGTGGCCTGATCGTCGGGATCTTCGGACTTCGCGAAGGGATCGCGGTGGAGCAGGTTCAGCATCTCGCGCGTCGCCGAGGGCGATGCCGCGCGGCCGGTGACGATATCGTACCAGAGCCGCGTAACCGCGTCGGTGGTGAGCCGGTTGCGATTCTCGAAGTTTGGGCCGAGGCCCTGCCGCTCGCGTCCGTAGGGGCCTTCGCACCAGGTCTTCTGATTGACGTTGATGTTTTCGTAGCCAAGCGACGAGAAGTAGCGGTTCATAAGATTGCGACGGTCCATCCATTGGTGAAGCGCCGCGTCGTCTAATTCGGGGCCGCTGGTTGTGCCGGTGAGCATGTCGATGACGAACGCGGTGGCGTCGTTCGAGGAATCGACGATCATGTCGTGCAGGGCGCGCTCCAGCTCGGGCGTACGCGCAAGCGCGCGGGTTTCGAACTGGTGATGCGCGGCCACGAGGTAGAACAGCTTGACGACGCTCGCGGGGTATGTAGGCTCGCCCCCGCGGTAACTGGCGCGCGCGGGATGATCCCGGTCAGCCAGGTCGATGACGGTGATGGCGATTTTGCCGGACGTCAGGCCGCTCGAACCGAAGCGGTCGACGGCGGCCGCGGCGGTGTCACGCACTAGTTTGTCGAGGGTTTCGGAAGTGCGGAAGGCGGGCTTCTCGGCGGCGGGGATCAGTGTCAAGAAGGTGAGGAAGAGGAGAAAGAGTCGGTGCATGGAGCTTCGGCTTTCGATTCCAGGATAGCGTTCTCGAACAGGAAGATGGTTGATTTAGGTGACCACCCGCTCTTGCCTGTCTGATCTCCGTTCATGCACAATGAACACCCACGAATGCCTGTCCTACTTTCACGGCGCTCTTTTTTGTGGACGGCTGTGGCGGGGTTGCTGCCGACGGCCGGGCCGGTGATCGACATTCACCAGCTCGTGCGAAGCCGGCCCAGCGTCCGGATCGCGGATGACGTTTAGTCCGGCGGATCACGTTTACTCCACGACGGTATTACTATACGCGTGGTGGCTCGGTTGGTCGAATGACGAATGGGACTGCGGGACATGGTTGGTTTTTTCCAAATGGCCGAAAAAATAAGGACTACGTCAGGAACAACGCAGGGTTTTGAAATCGTTGCGAATCGAGAGGGGTTGATGAGCTTGGCTATTACCTGTCTGCGAATGGCGATGCTGCCTGAGAACAATGAGCAAGCACTGAAAAGCGGGAATCATTGCCATTTCGCTGAGTGGGCCAACAATCTGGAGCCGGGCTCTGACGACTTCATCCTCGTCTACAAGCCCGACTTGTAGGCTCCAAGAAAATCCCAGGGCACAGAACTAGCGCACTGACGCTCTTGCCTGCCCAATCCCCGTTCATGCACAATGGACAGGCACAAATGCCCGCTTCACTTTCACGGCGCGCGTTTTTGGGGACGGCTGCGGCGGCGTGGCTGCCGGCGGCCGAGCCGGTGATCGACATTCACCAGCACACCAATTACGCGGGGCGCACGGACGAAGAGTTGATCGCGCATCAGCGCACTATGGGCGTGACGCGTACGGTGCTGCTGCCGGCGGGGTCGATTTACGGGCTGGCGGTGGGGGCGGGCGGGAACGAATCGGTAGTGACGCTGGCGCGGCGGCATCCGGAATTATTTCTGTACTTCGCGAACGAAGCCCCGGATCTGCCGGGGGCGCGGCAGGTGATGGAGAAAGTTCTGAAGGCCGGGGCGATCGGGATCGGCGAGCAGAAATTTCCGGTGGATTGCGATTCGCCCGCCATCCACATGGTGGCGGAACTGGCGGAGGCGTTCGGCGTGCCCGTGCTGCTGCATTTTCAGCACGAGACCTACAACCTGGGGATCGAGCGCTTTCACACCGTGCTCGAGAAACATCCGCGCGTGCCATTCATCGGGCATGCGCAGACCTGGTGGGGGAACATCGACCGCAATCACAACCAGGCCGTGCTCTATCCCAAAACGAAAGTGACGCCAGGAGGTATAACGGACCGGCTGCTGTCGGATTATCCGAACATGTACGGGGACCTGTCGGCGGGGTCGGGCTTGAATTCGCTGCTGCGCGATGAAGAGCACGCGCGGGCGTTTCTGGAGCGCCACCAGGACAAATTAATGTATGGGAGCGATTGCGACGATCGCGCCGGAGAAGGCGAAAAATGCAGCGGCTCGCAATGTCTCGCCGCGGTTCGCCGGCTGGCGCCAAGCAAAGAAGTAGTGGCGAAAATCCTATATGGCAATGCGGCGCGCGTGTTGAAAATCAGCACCGCATGATCAGCGCGGCTTCAGCGACAAGGCCTGATTAGCGACATTGCCGAGCCCGCCCGGCAACGCGAGCACGTCTATTTGGATGACGTCGCGCTGGGCTTGTCGCGGGTCAGCTTTACTTTGCCGACAATCTCGCCTTCATCGACCGAGCCCTTCATTTCGCCCTCCAGGGTGTCATTCGCCAGCGTCAGGGTGAACTTGAAAGGGCTGTTATTATCGTGGGCGACCACTTCGAAAGAAACTTTCGCGCCGTCGACTTTGCCGTTTCGAATAGTGCCTTCGTCACCGCCGCCCTGGCGTCCAATTTTGCCTGACACGAGATCCGATTTCTGCACCAGTTCGACCGAGACTGGCGTCGTGTTGCCTGCGTCCTCGACATCGATGGTGCCGGACCATTTTCCCGAAACGTCAGCGCCGCTCAGAGCCAGCGCCAAACAGAGCAATAACCAAAGAGCCTTCTTCATCGCACAACCTTCCAGCGTTGCCGCCTAGTTTTATCGGGTTATCATAACGCGAACATAGGGACGGACGCGAGGCCCTCACCGGCGGCTGCTTTCTGTATAATGCTACGTTGCTCAACATTCAAATTGCGAGGAACGACATGATTCGCTTGATGGCCATGGTATTGATGGGCGGCGCATTGGTGGCGCAGACGCCGGAAGCTCCGAAAGCCGATGCCGCGAAGGCCGAAACAGCGCCCGCCAAGCCCGCGCGCGAGAACGGCCTCTATGCCGTGATGAACACCACTCTGGGCGCGATCACGCTGCGCCTGTTTGAAAAGGAGACGCCCATCACGGTAAAGAATTTCACCGGCCTGGTGCGCGGCACGAAAGAGTTTCGCGATCCGAAGACGGGGCAAATGGTGAAGCGGCCGTTCTTCACGGGCATCACCTTTCACCGCGTGATTCCGGGGTTCATGATCCAGGCGGGCGACCCGACAGCGCGCGGCGATTACAACGCGGGATACACCATTCCCGATGAATTCGTGCCGACGCTTAAGTTCGATGTGCCGGGGCGCCTGGCCATGGCCAACATCGGCGAGCCGCACACGGGCAGCACACAGTTTTTCATTACCGAC
>DATLVQ010000447.1:0-2157 GCA_035577325.1 Bryobacteraceae bacterium
GAGCCGGCGGAGCATTTCCGTGCCGGCCTTGAAGTACGGCACCGTCTTGTCGTGCACCTGGACCGTCTCGCCGGTGCGCGGATTGCGACCGATGCGGGCGGGGCGCTGTGTCACAGTGAACACGTGCACAATTCGCCTGCCACAGAGCAAATCGGCAGTTGCCACATTCCTGCTCGACGCCCGCGAGGCTCAACGCTACGGTCGCACTCATGACCACTCCGCCCGAACCCGCTCTGGTGCGCGAACTCCGCGCCCGCATCAACGAATTGGAATACCAGAACACCGATCTTACCCGCCAGGTCGCCGACCTGGCGCGACACAACAAGGAACTACGCGAGGCGGTTACCGCATTGCTGGCACCGGATGGGGATCAGGCCCGCCTCAACGAGCGCCGGTAAGCAGGCCAGTAGAACTCGCCACGCTGCACACTGGCATAGGCGGTGTAGGCTTCACGAGCCGCATCTAGCGTGTCGAACCTGCCAAGGTAAACCTTGCCGCACTGAACTTTGTATTTCCCTCGATGAAGATTGACGCCGGTCGGTAGGCCAAGAGAATCTTCCCTTCGTCGCGGCGATCCGGACCGACAACTCCACGCATTCTGCTGTCGCGTGACACATCTGATGTTGACCCAACGGTTGTCGCCACGATCACCGCTTATATGATCGACCTCGCTTGGCGGTTCGTCCATCGTCATCATCTTGTAGATGATCCGGTGGGACAGGTAATAGACGCCGTCGATCCGTGTTCTTCGGAATCCCTGCTTACCCATGTCAACGTATGCGTTCTTGCCAGCCTGTCGTGTTGTCCAAGTGCGCTGAAGTGTGACGGTAGCGAAATGCTCTGCCGGTCTGGTCTTGCGCCACTTCAACGTGCCCCGTTCCGGGTCATAGAGGAAACACTCGTGCAGATAGGCGGCGGATGGGAGGGTATGTGGGGTTCTCATCGAAGTCTCCGCGACCCTTCAGGGGAAGGGGAGAAAGTGTAATCGACCAGACAGGCGCCTTGCAAGTTATTGATATCGTTGGCGCGAAATTTTATTGCGTAATGTCCATTATACAAGTATCTCGCCAGCAACCGTGCTTCACTCCCTTGGTGCCCAGTTCGGACACATCCTTGCAAGGGAAACAACAACCATGAAGAACCTATTCTCCGTGGCGATAGTGAGGAAAGCCCTCCTCGCCGCGCTCGCCACCTTCGGCCTCGCGGCGGCTGCGCCCGCCTGGGCTGCCCCAGTCTGCAGCGGCACAACGCAGACCGTTGCGAGTGGGGGCTCTGTGACCGGCGCGTTCCTGCTGACGGCGGGCAACTGCGTGGCAGCAGGCGACAAAATCTTCGGTAACTTCGCCGTTGGCGGCGCGGTCAGCGGGGGCGGCAGCGCAAACTTCCTCTTCGGCGGCCCGACGGGCACGGTAACGATTGGGTTCTCGGGCGCTATCGGCCCCAACTTGAGCGGCACTCTGGACTATTCGGTCGCCGTCGATCCGGCCTTGGCGCAGGGCTTTATGATCGTTGGTCTCGAGAAGGACTTCACGCTCAATGCGATTGGCGCCGGCCTAGCCAGCGCCAACCTGCAGGGCATCACGACGCCGGCGACCAACCCGCCGATCAACATCAACTGCAGCCGGACGGTGAATCCCAACGCGTCCACCTGCCCGGAGACCAACTTCTTCGCCGCCGTTTCATCGCTGAATATCCATGAAACCATAACCACCTTTGCCAATGCCAACGTGACGGCGCTCACCGACACGATCATACAAGCGCAAGTCCCCGAGCCGGCCAGCCTCGGTCTGCTTGGCGTCGGCCTGATCGGCCTCGGCTTCGTCGCCAGCCGCAAGCGCAGCGTCTAATCGCGCACACAATGGGGACGGGGACGGCCACACTGGTCGTCCCCGCGTCACTTAGATTGATAGGATAGGACTATGAAAAGACTAACACTTTTTCTGGCCGCCGCCGGCCTCACGGGGCTGCTCGCTGTCAGCCCAGCGAAGGCCGGCGTGATCTATGATGAGGTCGTTGCTCTGACCAGTGATCATTGCACCGGTGGGTGTGGTGCTGCTGGTACCATATTTGGCGGGGTAGGGCTGATCCAGAATGGCACGACCGTCGACGTCACCGTGCATCTGCGCACCGGCTATGCCTACGCCAAAACGGGCTCGG
>DATLVQ010000448.1:0-2072 GCA_035577325.1 Bryobacteraceae bacterium
GAACGACATGGTCAGCTTTTCGACGCCGTTTTCGCGAATGTATTTCATGGCCTGGTCGGCATCCTTCTTGCGGAACGGCAGCAGCAGGTCGGCCAGTACCTGGTCAACGAGCGCACGCTGGTCGCGCGCCATATCGCCAACCGGCAATCCTGGGATCGGCTCGCCCGTCCGCTTGAGCGCCACCGTGGCCGTGCCCTTCTCCTCGCGCGGATCGCCCAATAGCGCCATCGCCCGCTGCTTGCCGTCGAGCGCCTGAAATACCTGGTTCGCCCGTTTTGCCTGGTACCAGTAGACATTTTTCGGATGATCCGGCGCTTCATCGAAACGCTGCGACGCATGCCCATAAAAGATCGGCCCGCCGAAAGCCACGCCGCCAACCGAATCGCCGTCGCATCGCACCGTGCAGTGCCGGCCCGTGAGCACGAACTCGAACGCGCCGGTGCCCGGCGTGCCAAACAGTGCCACCGAGTATTCACCCAGGCCGCCCGCGTCCTCCTGAATGTGATACATCACCTTGTCGATGAACTCGGGATTGTGGAGCCCTCGAAAGATCTCGTCGATCATGGCTTGTTGATCGGCCGTGAAGAACTGGGCGATCTTGAGCGGCGTGATCATCCAATTGGCGTCCACCTTCGAGCGCAGCGGATCGTCGAACGGAAAGGTGATCTTCTGTTTCTGTTCTTCCGTCAGGCTCTTATAGAGCGTCGTAACCAGCGTCTCCGAAGAGCCCGTAAACCGGCTCGCCGCGCCTAACGCGCCTCCGGCCACAAGGCCCGCGCCTCCCAGTGCCGCGGTCTTCAGAAACTCCCGGCGGGCAACGCCGTCACAATCCGGACAAGACATGTTCCACTCCTTTCAGCGCCAATTTATCTCACTTTCTTCTGGACGGCGCAAGGGGTGATTCGTTTGCGCGGCGCATAAGAAAACGTCTAACGGAGCAAAGTATGAATCTACTGTTGGCGGCGGGAAGATAGAAGTTTTCTATCCGGGGCCGTTTTCAGTCTTCGAACATTCCCTCAAACAGCGGGCTGCTTAGATAGCGTTCCGCCGCATCCGGCAGCACTACGACGAATGTCTTCCCCTTGAACTCGGGCAAATGCGCCAGCCGGAGCGCCGCTGCGGTGGCCGCGCCGCAGGAGATTCCTGAGAGGATGCCTTCCTCCTTGGCCAGCCGACGCGCCATCTCGATCGATTCCTCGCTCGTCACCTGTTCCACCCGGTCCACCATCGAAAGGTCCAGCGTATCGGGAATGAATCCGGCGCCGATCCCCTGAATGGCGTGCGGTCCCGGGCGTAGCGGCTGGTGGCCAAGCGTCTGCGTGATCACCGCGCTGCTGGCAGGCTCTACGCCCACCGAAAGGATCTTCTTTCCCATCTGCTTCTTGATGTAGCGCGATATGCCGGTGATCGTGCCCCCGGTGCCCACGCCCGAAACCAGCACGTCGATCGCGCCCCCGGTATCTTCCCAGATCTCGGGACCCGTGGTCTTGAAGTGAATGTCGGGATTGGCGGGATTCTTGAATTGATGCAGCATGATGTAGTGATCCGGATCGGCCGCTACCATCTCCTCGCAGCGCTTGATGGCGGCGTTCATGCCCTCGGCGCCGCTGGTCAGGATGAGCTTCGCTCCCAGAGCTTTCAGAACTTTTCTGCGTTCGAGCGACATAGTCTCGGGCATCGCCAGCGTAATGGGATAGCCGCGCGCGGCCGCCACGAACGCGAGCGCAATGCCGGTATTGCCGCTGGTGGGCTCGATAAGTTCCTTGCCAAGTTTCAGCACGCCACGCTTCTCCGCATCCCAGATCATGGACGCGCCGATGCGGCATTTAACCGAGTACGCCGGATTGCGGCCCTCAATCTTTGCCAGTATCGTCGCCGGCGCTCCCTTGGTAATGCGGTTCAGGCGCACCAGGGGCGTGCGGCCGATGCTCAATGAATTGTCTGCGTATATCAAGCTGGTTATATCTCCCAGTTCGGCACAAATCGGGTGCGCTTGTCTTTCCAGGCGCGCTGAATGTCGGTGAATGAGGTTTGGTCGAGAACATCCGACACCGCGCGATTCACACGGTTCC
>DATLVQ010000449.1:0-7620 GCA_035577325.1 Bryobacteraceae bacterium
GGTCCTTTGTCGAGATCTACGGCAATCATATGGCCGGGAAGACAGACAACTGGAGCAGGCGCTTCGTGGCTGGAAAAGCGCCGACCGCACTGGACAGTGTCACGGTGACGATCGGAGGGGTGCCCGCCTATGTTAATTTCGTGAGCCCTCTGCAAGTCAACATTCAGGTCCCGGAGAAAGCGCAAACCGGGGGATCGCTTCCGGTGGTTCTAACCTACAACGGACATTCGACTGCGCCAGTGATGCTGGCGATCAATGCGCTCGAACCCGGTCTCCTCGCTCCTGCATCGTTCAAGGTTAACGGCGTCCAATACGCAGCCGCGTTTCATGCCAACAACACGATCGTCGGGAATGGTAAAGTGCCCAATATCCCGACGACACCGGCCAAACCCGGAGAGACCATTGTTTTCTACGGGGTCGGCTTTGGAGCCGCCAAAGATCTGACGGGCCGATCGCTTCCGCTTGCGGGGCAAATCATTACGGCGCAAAACCAATTGACGAATCCGGTCGCGTTCCAATTTGGAAACTTCGGGGCGCCGGGGACCATAATGTACGCAGGCATGGCAATAAACTATACGGGACTCTATCAGTTCAACGTCAAGGTGCCGGCCGATGCGCCGGACGGCGATTTGCCGCTGACGGTGACACTCGGCGGAAACAAATTGGCGCAAACGCTTTTCATCTCGGTACACAAATAAACCGTGTAAATCGAAGCTGATGCGGCGGACCCGCATCGCCTTCCATGGGGTGATCCCGGGGTGCACTTCCTTGGTTTCGAATGGATCCTGCTAAATTACAGGTGGCGGGAGTCAATTGCGGATGACAAGTCGTTTATGGTGCAGCCTTCTTTTGGGTTTGCTTCCAACGCCAGGCCGGGCGGATGCGACATCCTATCAATTGACCGGCTTCACCGATATTTTGTCCGCAAAATACTCGTTCCGGCCTCAGTGGTCGCCGGACGGACGATGGATTGTTTTCGATGACCACGAGCACACCTCGTCATACGACACGAACCCCTACAAGATTTATCGGATGCATCCGGATGGGAGCGGCGCTGAATGTCTCACCTGCAACCGCCCGGAGGTCCCGCTAAACTCTGGTGGCGCGCAGTTCGATCCATCAGGCCGCTACCTCATCTTTAGCGCGGAGCAGGCCGAGCATTACCGGCTTCCGGCCAAGAGCACCGCTACCGATCCAGGTGGGGGCATCTTCAACGATCTGGCGATTCTCGATCTCCAGACGCAGAAGATCACGCGGTTGAATGTCGTGGGCTCAGCCCTGCATGGCCAACCCCCCGGAGGCACGCTGTTTCCCCGCTTCTCCCACTCAGGGGCACGCATCGCGTGGGGCGAATATGTGAACAAGGGAGTGGCCGCCTCCCGGTTTGCGGCATGGCGTATCGTAGTAGCCGATTTCATCGCGGGCCCGCAGCCGCATCTGGAAAATCGTAAGACCTATACGCCAGGGCCACGGCCCGACATTTATGAAATTCAAGGCTGGACACCAGATGACAAGGCCCTCGTACTCTCCTGCGCCCCGCTGCCGGGCCAGGACGACAACGCGCTGGATATTGCGCAGATGGATCTGGCGACGGGACGGCTGAAACAGTTGACGTTCACCGCCGGGGTTCAAGGGCAGCCAGCGGAGTACGAGGAGCATGCTGAACTCAGTCCTAAAGGAGACGCGCTGGCCTTCATGTCCAGCACCGGGTATGGGATTGACACAACCCGTTTTTTCATCACATGGCTGAAGACTGAACTTTGGCTGGCTAATGCCGACGGAAGCCAGCCGCGCAAGTTGACCAATTTCAACGTGCCCGGAAAGCCTGGATACAACGGCCAGCGCGCGGTTGTGAGCATGCTCAGTTGGGCGCCCGATTCCTCCTCCATCGTCGCCAACGTCTATTACTTTCCCGACCTGACACATCACGGGCCGACGCCTTCCCACATTGTGGTGTTCCACTTCAGGAAGGCGGCGGTTACCGAAGTACCGGACGTGGCGCGCGCTCCCGCTTTCGCCTTGCGACCGCATGCTAGTACTTTTCTTGAGATTTGCCCGTAACTTCCTTGACGTGCCGGCACTAAAGCTGTAGAGTTCGACGGTCACTTCGGAGGGATATCGGTGAAAAAGGTCACTTCGTTAATATTTGTTACGGGATGCTTGGTCGTCCTGTGTACTCTGGCTGGCAGCCGGTTTCCTATGTTCGGCCAGACGGGCAAAGTAGGCGGCGGATTTCGTTTGATGATCACGGCCGCGAATCAAGCCTCGCTTGAATCGGTGGCGCTCATGACGCCGGGAGGCGGTTTCACGGCGAGCGTGCCTGCTCTTGGCTGTCTCGCCAACGCGGGAGCCGCGATCAGCATTGTTGTCGGCAACTGGGGGGTTGTCTCCAACGCGGCGGGGGCGCAGTTCCTCGTATTTCAAGCCATTGGCCCGGTGTATCAGGGAGACACTAATCTGGGCGAATTGACGATCTCCGGCGCGACCCCGCTGCCGGTGACAGCTCCGGTATCCCGGACAGGCACGGTTCACATCCCCGCTGGGCTTCCTGGATGCGCGGGGCTCAGCGGAAAAGCCAGCGTTGTTCTGATCCCCATTCCGCCGATTGCTCCGGCCGCATAGTGTTCCGGGATGTTGACGAGTCATGCACGCCGTTTCATGACCGCCAGCGTTGCGTCACATGCGGCCTTGTGTGTCCTAGGGGGCCTGTTACAGCGTTCGATTCCGAGGCAACTCCCCGGTCTTGTCTGGGACAACTGCGCACATGCGACAGAGTTCCAGTCGCCCGGCGTGATGTGATTGTTCGGCGGCGGCGAAATGTGGAGATCGGCGGATCACCGAGCGGCAGCTTATCGGCGAAGCACGTTTCACAGTGCACCAGGCGGCAAGGTTCAGTTGCGAGCGGTCCCCCGGTCACCGCGTTCCGCACGCTCCCGCGAACGTCAGCAGGTGCAATCGGGAGCGGTCCCGGGTTGAGTAACTTCGGCCCAGCATGAGTTGCTCGAGTAGCAATCGGGTGCCGTCCGGACTCCAGGTGGCCTTGGTGGCGGCGCTTTGTTCGCCGGCATACTCGGGAGCGCCGGGCGTATTGAAGTGCGTGAGCTGCACGTTGTTGCGACCGTCGGAATCCATCAGAAAATCTTCAGCGCGCAAGCTCTTGAGGCTTTTGGGATTGAATTCGGGATTATTACGGCTCGACATGTAGACGATTTTGCGGCCGTTGGGAGAATACGTTCCCTGCTCGTCCCATTGATCGTTGCTGTTGGTCAGGTTTCGAAGTTCGCCGGTCTTGAGATTCAGATCGAACAGGTCGAGCACATAGGGGCTCGGAAGGCCTATGTCGGCCGCAAAGAGAATGTTCGCACCGCTAGGCGACCAGTCCTGAAATTCGTAGAAGATGCCATTGCCCGGAGCCATGGATTGAATGTTGCGCAGGCTCGGGACGCCGGGATCCATGGCAAAATCCGCGATGTGTATCTGCCATCGCCCGAACGGTCCCGTGGCCATTTTGCGGTCGCGGGGCCCGGCGATGAGCTCCGTCCAGGCGACCCTGGTTCCATCCCGCGAGAAGCGCGGCATCAAGACGGCGGTGGCGCCGTGCGGATTGTAATGGGTCAATTGCCAGAAGCGGCGCCCGTCCGCCGTCATGAGCCAGACATCGTTCCACCACCCGATGCCCGGCTCGGCGGGGCGGCTGGGGCCCAGGTGCTTTGCCATCTCGGCCTGGAAAAGAATGTACCGGCCGGAAGGATGCCAGGAAGGCGAGCCCTTGTGAACCTTCGCCGGCAGGCCGGGCGCGTTCTGACAGGTAAGACACTGGATCTGGGACCCGTCGGGCCGCAGGGTCCAGATCTGCGTGACGCCGGAGTCGTCTTTACGGAAGAACGCGATTAGGTCGTTTCCAGAAAGCGACCAGTCGGGTCCAGCGCCATGGCCCACAAGGTGCATTTCCGTGACGGCGCAAACCGGGTTCGGTGAAGCCGCGCCCGATGATCGAGTGGGCCGCTGAGGATTAGCCGGGGCCAGGCTGAAGATCAGCGTGCAACCGAAACAGAGCCATGGCCATCGCCCCGGGGTCCGCATGGAAACGACGGTTTCACGCGACTGCAAAACGCGCATGACATTTCCGTCCACTTTTAATTTCTCCCGCCCAGTAAGAAGGCCGCGCCACGAGCGCAGCCTCCCTTTTACCGTACGGTGAAAATAGCCGTGCGCGCAAACGGCAAGTATTCTTCGTCCAGATTCTGAAAGCCGACACGCCTGAACAGCTCTTTCCATGCGTCGCGCCCGATGGGCTTTTGCAAGCTGAGGTCGTGGAACAGGAAGTATTCGACCGCGGGACCAGGCCGCCGGTGCAACTCCTCCGGAGTGGGGCGGATAGTCTCGACGATGTGGAAAGGCACGCCCGGAAGAGCCGTGCGGAAAGCGCTCAGAAACTGCGCGGCGCGCGGATTTTCTTTCTGATCGCACAGTTCGTGCAGCACAAAGAAAGTAGCAGCGCCATCGACGCCTTCGAGCTTGTCCTTCAGTTTGCCAATCTCCATGGCATCGCCAGTATGAAGCTTGATCCGGCCGCTCATGCCGCACGCGGCCAGCTGTTCATTGCCCGCCGCCACTGCGGCCGGAGAAAGGTCCACGCCGACGCCTTCCAATCCCGTGATATTTTCGCAGAGAAACCGCAGGAACGTTCCATCGCCGCAGCCGATATCGAGCACGCGGCGATACCCGGCCTTCCGGACCGCGTGGAGCACCAGAGGAAAATAGAAGCCCATGGAGGCAAGACCGCTGCCAATGGCCACCGCGCGCCCATCGCGCACCAGGTCCTTCCCATAGACCACTTCGCGGCGCAGCAGGCCTTCCATCTGGTTCAGAACGTTTTCATAACCATAAACCAGCTCGAACCAGCCGCGGACCAGATCGGTCTCGAGCAGGAAGCGGCCCTGCGGGGCGAGCCGGTAACTGGCGCCGTCCTTGGCCAGAATCTTCCGCGCGTAGAGTGCGTCGCAGAGACCAACCAGCAGCGGGCCATCCAACTTACACTTGTCGGCGAACTCGAGCGCGTTGACGCTTCCAGAATCGCGTAAAGCATCCACAAAGCCGACATGATAGAGCGTTTGAATGATGCGCGTTGTGAAGTGCGGGCTGATGAGGACTTCCCATCCCGCTTGCCTGGCCTTGCGCATGTCCCGCAAGGGGCCGGCGCCGAGTTGCTGCGCGGCGCGCCATACGGAGAGATTTCTGGTGGTTTCGGTCATGATAGGTGATCTGTTTTCTCGCGCGGGGCGGTGATCATGCGGCGCACAAAAGCCCAGTAGATTCGTTCGAACCATTCACCGGGGATATAGCGCCGAAGGTTGAGAATGAGTTTTGCGTTGGCGCCCACGACATAACGCAGGCGCGGATTTCGTGCGGCCAAGATCCGGCCGACTGTGCGGGCCACATCCGCGGTAGTGATATGGTTGCGCGCCAGAATGCCGTCCACGATTTTCTCGTGGCGGCAGAACCAGGCATAATAGGGGCCGCTCGGATCCGTGGCCCGCGCCGAGCGGTTGCGGTTGACGGTAAAGTGCGGGGTACGAATCAGTCCCGGCTCAAGCAGCGACACGTGGATATTGAACGGACGCACCTCCTGCGCTAGGCACTCGGCGAAACCTTCGACGGCGAATTTGCTGGAGGCGTAGCCACTGATGCTCATGGCGCCCATGCGTCCACCGGCTGAACTGGTTATGATGATCCGGCCGCTGCCCTGCTTGCGCATGTGCGGCAGTACGGCCTGGGTGATCGCCATCACGCCGAAGACGTTCACCTCGTAGACCTGGCGGACTTCGTCCAGCGACAAATCCTCGAAAAAGCCTCGCAAACCCATGCCCGCGAAGTGGATCAACCCGTCGAGACGCCCGGTTTCCGCCAACAGACCGGCAACTACGGCATCGATCTCCCGGCGGTCGGTCACGTCCATGCGTACGCCGCAGACCGAAGTATTGCGTTGAGCGGCTTCGCGGCGGAGGGTGTCCCCTTCCGCTTCAGTGAGGAAGGCGCCGAAGACACGATAGTTGCGCTTGCCGAGGTACAGAGCGCACTCGAGCCCCAGACCCGAGCCGGCCCCGGTAATCAGCAGAGTCTGGCGGTCTTCAGCCATTCGTCCCCAGTTTGCGGCGCTCGGCCAGCTGCTCCTGAATCCGGTGCACGCCGCGCCGGTCCAGAGTGTACGGCACGATCAGCAGCGCCGCGGCAACCAGCATGATTCCGGGCAGGGGTCCGTATACCAATCCCAGCCGTTCCACCGCACGTGGAGTCTGCGTGGCCGCCCCGGGCGCCAGACGCACGAAGAAGTTCAGCAGGAGGCCGGCTGCCAGCAGGGCTCCTCCAGACGCGACCTTCTCGCCAAAGCTGAGGATGCCGAAGAAAATACCTTCGCGGCGCTCGCCGCTGGTCAGCTCATCCTGGTCGGCGACATCCGCCAGCATGGATGCGGGCAGCACCCACACCGCGCTGGCCAGGAGACCGCCGGCGATGTGGCCCGCGAGCAACGGCATCATGCGTCCGCCGCCAAAAATGCGGCCCTCTCCAACGAGCGCAAATGCCAGGCACAAAAGTACGGCCATGCCGAGCGTTGCAGCCAGATACATCTTATGTTTTTCTCCGCGCCGGGCGAGCACAAACCAGCAGAGAACGCCCACAAGCGCGCCGAGGTAAAAGCTGACTTGAATGGCGCTGAGCATCTTACCATCGTGAATGCGGGCATACCATGTGAAATAATTCACCGCCACGACCGCGTTGAGAACCACCGCCAGAAAGAACAGTACAAAGGAAAGCCATGTGCTGCGAAACGCGCGGTTTTGCATGGCGAGCCGGAAGCCCGCGAAGAAGTCTTTAACCGAGGAGACGGTCCGCTGGCAGACAACCGGTGTTCTCTGCTTCAGTGTTCCCAGGCAGGTGACTACCCCGGCCACCGTCATGACACTTCCGAAGACCATGCCCAGCCGCGGATAACTGGCGTAATGCAGCTTCGGATCGAGGCCGTCGGCCGTTGCCGGAAAGAAGAGCAGGAACGAGAGTCCGGCCGCGGCCAGTGTTCCCGCAAGCCCGAACAGAGCCCGTACTGAGATCACGTTCGTGCGCTCGACATAATCCTGACTGAGTTCGGCGCCGAAGCTCAAGTAGGGGATGCGGTAAACAGCGCTGGCGGCGCGAAACGCCATAGACCCGGCGAGCAGCCATAGAAACAGCGCTGTGGGGCTCAGTCCGCGTGGCGGGCTGAACAGGAACATGAAGCAGGGGCCCATCGCCAGCGCTCCCGGCAGCATGAACGAGTGGCGGCGGCCCAGGCGGCCCTGGCTGCGATCCGAGCGGTAGCCGATATATGGGTCGACCAGCGCGTCCACCAGTAGTCCGGCGGCAATCCCGATGCCCACGAGTGAAGCCGGCAGGCCCATCACCGAGTTGTAGAAAAACATGGCGAACAGCCCGAACATCACCATGGTGACAGTGATGGGAATCTCGCCCACTCCGTAATACAGCTTGGCGGGCCACGGAACAGCGTGCGTTTCGTGGCCGGGCGTGGCTGGGGAAGAAAGTGCGGGAGCGCTCATCTTCGCAGGTTCTGTTCCACGAGCGCGG
>DATLVQ010000450.1:0-4470 GCA_035577325.1 Bryobacteraceae bacterium
CAAGAGCATCCAACCCGATGTGCGGATCCTGATGGCGCAGGCGGCGGGCCCGGACTCTGGCGCGGCGAACTCGATCGAGAGACCCTTCAGCTCTGTGCCGCTGGCCGAGGCTGTGCGAAAGGCTCTGGCCGTCGAGTAAACGCAGGCATCACGGCGTCTCAGACATTACCCGAATTTGATCCCTTCCGCGCGGAGTTGATAAACTGAGATGTTCCCTCCACGGTGGGTGTAGCTCAGCTGGTAGAGCGCTGGATTGTGGTTCCAGTGGCCGAGGGTTCGAATCCCTCCACCCACCCCAACTAAAGCAACCTTCCCGCGATCGTACCCCCTGGTGCTGATCTCGCGCATCCTCGGTGCGTGAGTCTAGTCGGCGCGGCGAAAGCATGGTCGATCAACTGGGCATAGCCAGAGCAGTACTCGATACAGCTTTCTATTTGCCGAACCGATGAACAAGAGGGCCGCTTCGCAAACACGCTTGTCCGTTCCGCAACATTTCGGAGGACAGGGCCGGCTGCCTGTGGTTAAGATTTCGGCATGCGAATACAACATGCAGCGCTGGTTGTTTGTTTGATTGAGAGCACGTTATGGGCAGCGAACGATCCCTTCGTAGGCAAATGGAAAGTGAACCCATCCAAAAGCAGACTCACCGACGAAATGAAGGTTGAGGCGGTGAGCGAAAACAAATACGCCATTACCTTTGGGCCCGGTGCAATCGACACAATCGTAGCCGATGGTAATGACCAGCCGGCCCTGCAGGGGACCACGCTGTCCCTCACGGTGGAGGGGCCCAACAACTGGAAGGTCGTTCGGAAGAGGGAGGGCCGAACGGTCGTCACGGGGTATTGGACTCTTTCCGGAGACGGCAAGACACTCAACGACGACTTTACTGCTTACCATCCAGACGGTTCGACAATAAAATTGCACTATGTGTACAAGCGGAGTGCGGGAAGCTCAGGATTCATGGGCACATGGGAGAGCGCGAGCGAGGAGCTGAACTCGGTGATCGAGCTCGAGATCCAGCCCTACCAAGGTGACGGTCTTTCCTTTAATGGTTCCATTTACGGATGGGCTAAGAACATGAAGTTCGACGGGCAGGATTATCCGGACCTAGGTCCGAATGCGGCTGCAGGCTCTGCGTCTTCGGGCCGCCGCGTGAACGAGCGCAGCCTGGAGTTGACAGATAAATTCCAAGGCAAGATTACGGAGACCCGGCGGATCGAGCTTTCTACAGATCTCAAGACCTTGACGATGTCCATGCTCCCGGCGGGTGAAAGCAAGCCTAAGAACATCCTTGTGTTTGAACGGGAATAGACATGCGAGCGGAGCGATTCTGGCACGAGCCGTTTTAAACGGCATTCTCTCAGTGTTCTAGACTCTTGGGATGAAGAACCGGTGGGTCCTCCGGCTAGCGGCGGTTCTGCCGTGGAGCACTCTCGGAGTGCTGTTTGCCCTGCCGGCTCTTTCGTCCAGCAATTGGAGGCGCGCTCTCGTCGGTTCTTTCGCTGAGTGGTGGTCCCGGGGCTTAGTCACACCTCTTATCTTCTGGGAGACTCGCGGCTTCCACTCAAAGAGAGCGAGGGCTAGCAAGTCTGTCGCGATTCATGTGGGGTACTCCGAGATTTGGAGCACCCGGACTCCATTATCCTCGGCGTGTCGCAGAGTTTAATTTCCTTTCAAGCGAAGCCCTTTGAGTGCCATTGGCGCGCTAAAGGAGGACGAACCAGAGGGAACGTCAAGCACGTCGGAGGAATGCCACTTTTTCGGCAAATACAGATACGCAACGAGGCGGTAGTCGCAGATCGGCCACACATCAAAAACTACCCGGCCGCCGATATCCGTTACTCTCTGTGCGCCAACATTCGCAGCCTTTTCATTGCTGGGATCAAGTCCGCTATCTTGCACGATCGCACCCGCAACAGGTACTCCGTCTTCACTCACTACCTGGATTTCCACGCGCCGCTTCTTTCCGAAATCAGGAAGCTGAAAAAATACTTTGTCGAAGGACCGGCCCTCCTCAACCTGGAGTCGGATTGCTCGCCGCCATTCGTAGGTACCTGGATAATAGGTTTTGGGAAACGGCAGCTTAGAAGCCTCATCGCTGATGTCGGAGACTAAATAATACCGCCCTGGAAATACGCCCTTGAACGCGAATCGACCGTCACTGTCCGTTCGCGCGGAATGAGAAGCAAGATAGTCTTGCGTACCGGAACGCATCCATCCTATCTGGAAGAAGAAGTTGCGTGCTGACTCCACGACGGAATCGTAAATCGAGTCTTTCTCTGTGATGGCTCGGACTTGCCCCATCAGAAGGAAGAACTTCTTGCGAACTGACTCTCCGCGAGAGTCCACAATGCGCCCGGACACGGAGGAAGTGGGAGCCATGGGTATACGCAGAGGAGCGCACGAACCGGGCAGGATTGAAACCTGCTCTTGCCCACCTTCTTGCGTAAAGTTCGGCCTAATCGCTATAGCCTGGTAGTCTCCCGGCGGAACCACCCCTAGATCCAAGGCGAGGGTTCCGCAGGTTTTTCCTTTAAATACATGTCCTTTGCCGCTGAGTTGCACTTGGGTCCCGGCAACCGGCACGTAGTTGTGCGGCGAGTGGACCACTATGGAAACTTTCGCCGGTTTGTGTTCCGTTACGTTGCGTCGAAACTCCTGAACCCAGGGGTGTTGGACTGGCAGACGAAGACCACTGCCGCAATTATCATGCCGGTAGTGGCCATTTCCTGTGGGCGTGACTGCCAGGAATTGCGGCTCATTTGATTCCCGATAACCGTCCGCAAAAAACACGGTAACGACTCGCAGATTCGCAGGACCCCAGAGTTGCTCTTGAATCTTGAAGGTGACCGTTGGCAGATGGTATTGGTCTCTAGCGAGGGACACTTGCTTGCCAATGAACACAACCATCCCGGGCTTCAGTTGCTCGCAGAGAGAGGGCGGCAAAGTACAATCACCCCAGCCAAACACGGGTGGCTGAATGACCACCGCGAGTAGAAGAAATCGGGTCAAGGTCTTCAATACGCCCAATTTCCCGTTATCCCGAAACCACTGACAGCCGGCCGGAAGCCTTGTCATTGGCCACCTCCCGCTGAGGTGGCCGCCGCCTTGGTGCGCCAACTGCGCGGACCGCACTTCAACACATGACCGTGATTCAGGATGAGGTCGAGCATCGCGGTAACTGCGGCCACAGCGCCTAACAGTTTCCCCCAGTCTTCCACTGGACTGTTTGAAGTAAGCAGCGTTCTGACGCGCTCGTAGCGGCGCATAATAATCTCCAGCAGGTCCTCGGCTGCGGTCAGCGGCAGCTTGCGCATTCCGAAGTCGTAGATTATAAGCAACGGCACCATAGTAAGTGACTCCATGAACTCCTTGCGAGTTCCTTCGGCGATGGCATCAGCCTGGTGTAGCCGGGTTTCCAACACGGCGGCAATG
Organism: Bryobacteraceae bacterium; assembly: GCA_035577325.1. GTDB lineage: Bacteria > Acidobacteriota > Terriglobia > Bryobacterales > Bryobacteraceae > QHXW01. The sequence continues at coordinate 3,436 of DATLVQ010000450.1, forward strand.
CCACTGAGCCGGAGTTGTCGTAAGGAACGCTCTAATTCGATGAGGTTCGTGTTTCACGGCACCGGCCCAATGGTACGCGACCCGCACAGCGGCAAGTACCGCCGCACGCGGCTGTTCGTGTTGACTCTCAATTACCGTCGCAAGTCCGTCCGTTTGCTGGTGTTCCGGTCCAGCTCGCATATCTGGGCCCAAGTGCATGAGAAGGCCTTCCGCTGGCTGGGTGGCTGGCTCGCCACTAGGACAAGACAGGAATGGACTCAATTTCAAAGATCCTTCGTGAGACGGCTAGGTAGGCTTAACGGGGCGATTAATCTAGCTTGGCTAGAGTTTTACCTAGTAGGCATCACAACTCACGTCTCGATCTTCCTTAGTCGGGCTTCGTGCGATGTTGCCGGCGCTTTCACCGTGACCGTGAGCCGCGTTGCTGGTCCGGGCGCATGAATCAGTGAATCCGCAGCGCCGGAATTCAGTGATGGCCAGGGCGGCTGCCTCAAGGCGTGCTGGCCGAGACTTCAACGGCATGTTGGATGCTTTCGCTGTCGGTGAAGGACACAATCCAGAGTTCGCGCGTCCGCCCCGAAACTAAGCTGATGGATAGCAGCCTTCCTGCCACTATCAGCGGCGGTGCCAGCGCTGTCGTGCTCGCTATCCAGTACCGGCGCGTATCGGAAGTATCGCCGTTCACGCCATTGGGAGAAGGATTCGGCAGACTCCGTAGATCGCAAATGCGGCGGTCCCCCACGACCATACTCGACCTCTCATAGGTCCGTTCCAGAACAATCCAGCGAGCATCGCGAACGCCAGCGGGCTCAGAGCGTTGAAACTGACCGCTTCGCTCAACTGGCCCTTCGCCAGAGCAAACATTGCGCGGGTGAGACCGCAGAGAGGGCAGAGGCGTCCTGTGAGCCAGTGGAATCCGCAAAGCCGAAACGCGGGATCTGCCGGCGGCGTGTAGTAGCCAAGAAACGCCAGCAGCGAAACTCCCGCCGCGACACGAAGCAGGATGATGCCGGAGGGTTTTGCTGCCCCGGTCAT
>DATLVQ010000451.1:0-5770 GCA_035577325.1 Bryobacteraceae bacterium
AGGACATCGCCGATTTAGATCGTGAGCAGGCGTTCAAAACTGTCATGGCGCTCCAACCCGTCTCGTATTTCTATCGCCCGGAAGCCAAGGAAGGTTCGGATCGCCACATCGGTTTCATAGCCGAGCAGGTCGGCGCCATCGATCCATCTATGATCACTTTCGGGGACGACGGGGTGACACCTCATGCGGTCAAGTACAATGAGATGTGGCCTCTTTTTGCCGCATCGATTCAAAAGCTGAAGGCCGAGATCGACGCATTGAAAGCGCCGCGACGAAAAGTGCGCTTATTGCGGCGGTTAACGGAGATCGACGACTTGAGAACCAGCAAATGAAATCAATGATAATGCGCAATCTCATTGCGCTTGCCTTCCTGATTGAGCTGACGGCGGCAGCTGCGGCGCAGGGCTGCGGTCCCACCAATCCCAATTGCGTCGTCCCGACTGCTCCAGCGCTGACCAACAATAATCAGGCCGCCTCAACCGCTTTTGTCCACAACGCATCAGGGGCTAACGCAACTGTACTTTATGCGACCAATTTTTCAGGTGCTACGGTTGGAGATCAAATATCTGCATGCGTTGCGGCGCTTCCGTCTACTGGTGGCATTTGCGATGCGCGCGGGCTCGCTTCTGGAGGCACTATCCCGACAATCACACTGGCAAAAAGCGGTGTGAATCTGTTGCTTCCTTGTGGAGTTTTCAACGTTACGGGGCCGATTATCGTTTGGAACAACGGAGGATCAATAAGCGGCTTTAATATGTTAGGGTGCGGAACTTCATTTGATTTTGCGGTTGGGACACAGTTAAATTGGGCGGGGGGAGCTACTGGTCCGCTGCTCGATCTTCGTGCAGTGCGCGATTCCACTTTCAGCAATTTTTCAATTAAGTCGGATTTGACTGCGCCTTTGGCGGAAGGGATTAGACGAGAGACTTGGCCTGGAGGTGTGTCAACGAACGTCGAGTTTACAAATATTATAATATACTCGGTGCGCGCTACCGGCCTTATTAAAGGTGTGCGGTGGTGCACTGGATTTGACTGCAGCAATGGGGTGGTCGTTGGAAATAATGACCTGGACACCCTTACTGGCGTAGTCGTGTCGAACTACGACAACTGCGCTTTTAGCATTGAAGGGGCGCAATCTAAGACGCACACTTTTTATAATTCAGCATTCTCGGGGCAGTCTCAGAGCCAACGTGGGGTTTGCACTACACAGGGGGCAGATCCATCGACGAATGCCGGGAGTTTTCGCTGGTATGGTGGCGGCGGCGGTGGGAGCAATCAGACTGCTGATTTCGACCTTGGGGCCACGACAGACGATATTGTTATTAATGGGTTTAACTTTGAGGGGTCAAAAAGACTTTTGCAAACTGCTACTGCAGCATCGCAGCTCTGGCCGATTAGTATCGGTCCTGGTCGGTGGACATCTAACAATATCAACGCTGACGGAAAAGCAATTCTTTATAAAGCTCGTGGTCCTTTGAACGTAACAGGGCTTATGATAGAGGTTGGTGCGAGTGTAGTCCCTCCTACATTTAGCATAGAATCTTCTGGAGGACCAGTTGCCGGAATCGCGATTGGAAACGCTGTGCAGAGTAGTGGGGCGGTTGCAACAACAGACCCATTTATATGCGCTAGTGCCCAAGGAGCGTGTTGGAATAAGCTGGGAAATATGGTTAACGATCCTGGATCGGGGAATAACTTTCTCATTCCAAACTCCATCGTTCCAAACACCGTAAATACGACGACGGCGCTCAACACTCAGACTGGGTCAACGTATACAGTAACGCTGGATGACACATCGATCATCGCCAATGCCTCTGGAACGATGACGGTCACGCTGCTGGCCGCCGCCACCTATCCTGGCCGCATCATCAACGTCAAGACGATCGCCAACCAGACCGTCGTCAGCGCGTCGTCCAATGTGGTTCCTCTTGCCGGAGGCGCGGCAGGAACCGCAATACTTTCTGGCACAGCAGGAAAGTGGGCGTCGTTGCAGAGCGACGGTACGAACTGGGTTATCACGGCAGGAAACTGAGGACTTGAAGATGCTCCGCATTCTCGTCTTGCTCTGCCTCACCACCCCAGCCCTGGCCCAGCAGCTCCCCCCACTCGACCCCGCCATGCAGCTCGGCGTCTGCCAGGCCCAACGCGCCCGCTTCCTCTCCGACAGCGAGCAGGCGCAGACTTATGCGACGCAGTTTCTCGCCGAGATCGCAGACCTTAAAAAGAAGCTCGCCGAGGCCGAGGCAAAACTTCCGAAGACCGAAGTCCACCCGGAGGCCCAGCCTCAATGAGGAAAGCATTGCTTGCGCTGCTGCTGCTCGCCGGACCGGCGCACGCGGCCGGCTGGTCCGACGATCCGCAGATGCAGAAGTGGTTCAACGAGGCCCCGGTCCAGAAGTGCTGCTCGCTGGCCGACGGCTTCGAGGCCGATCTCTTCGAGGACACCCGAGACGGCGGAGTCTGGGTCATTATCACCGATGACGGAGATCCCGTCTGCTGGGACTCCCTCGACTACTCCGAGGACGACGGCGCCGGAGAACTGGTTCACAGTTGCCGGAGAGACCTCCCGGACCAGCATCGATTCTACGTCACCGACGATCAGATCAGGTGGACGCCGCCGAACCCAACGGGACACGGCGTGCTGTTCATCGATCACAACGACAAGGTGCTTTGCTACTTCTGGCCGTCGGGTGCGTGATGGCCGGCCTCATCGTTTTTCTCGTCATCGTAGCCGTCCTTGCGCTGGTCGCGCTTTTCATCGCGGCCATTCTCAAGGGCTCTCGAATCTGATCCGCGCCCGGCGGCCTCCGGGCAAATCGTCAGAAGGAAGCAGCAGCATGTTCACAGTAAAAGCCTATCGCGGTTCGCGCATTACCATACACGCCGCAGAGAGCTTCACCATTTTGCGCGATGACGGCGGCGCGGAAATCACCGTCCATATGAAAGATGCGCGCGACGACTTCCGGCTTGATGTCGTTGATCCAGACCTGAAACGCGGCGACGGCTGGCCGCCCGTCTGCGACAAGGTGATCATCGAGAATGCGTTCGGACGGACCACCGAAATCATAGCGCTGCCGGGGCCGCAAACGTTTCAGCCGCGTGATCTTCCGGCCGAAAAAGCGGCCTGAGAGAAAGGAGACAAACCGAAATGAACCAAAACACATGGATTTCGTGGATCACCACAGGAGTTGGCCTGATCGGCTCCGCTGCGGCCACGAACGGGCTGATAAATTCGAGCACGGCGACCACGATTGCCGGCGCCGCAGCGACGCTCGTTCCGCTTCTGTGGGGCTTTTTCATTCACGCCGACAGCAAGGTCGTGCAGACGGCCGGGGTCATTCCCGGCGTGAAGCCGATCGAGATCACGTCGTCCGCGGCGCCCGATCTCCAGCGACTCGCCTCCGATCCGACTATTCCATCGGTTGTCGTGGCTGCGCCGACCTACGTCCCACCCAGCATGAGGAAATAACATGAACTTCCAAGTCGTTTGGTCAGCCATCCAGCCGCTTCTCGCGCAGCTCTTGCAGAGCCAGGCATTCCAGGCGCTGATCCAGAAAATCCTCGCCGACATCACGGCGAAGATCGCGGCCGGCGTGCATCCAGACACGGCGGTCCAACAGGCCACGGGTCAGATCGGAGCAGCAGCGCTGCTGCACTTGACGGGCAATCCAGTGGCGGATTTCACCGCTCTGGTCTCTAACCTCAAGCCGCAGGCTGAGCCCGCATCGGGGAAAACGTTCCCGTGAACATTGAGACTATGACGGTGCCTCTGATCGCCTACTTGGCGACGATCTTTGTCATGGGGCTGGTGCAATGGTATCTGATCTATGCCCGTGACCGCGCGCAGATTCCACCCGTCCCTGTGGGGCCTCCTGGCACTCCCCCCGTTAAGCCTGGGCCTGTTGATGTTCCTCCCGTCAAGCCCCCAGTCATTATCCCCCCCGTTACCCCGCCCCCGCCCGCCGGAAGCGACTTTGACCGATGTGTTGCCCTTGTCCTCAAATACGAAGGCGGCAACGACGACGACCCCCAGGACCCCGGAGGGCGAACTTCTCGGGGAATCCTTCAGCGTGAATGGGATATGTGGAGAAATTCCCATCCCGGTCTCCCGCCCGACGTTTGGGAAGCCCCCCAAGAACAAGTCATCGCGATCTATAAGGATCAATACTGGAACGCGCTCTGGTGTGACAGCCTCCCGCCAGGCGTCGACCTCGCGGTCTTCGACTTCGGCGTCAACTCAGGGGTCAGCCGCTCAGCGAAATTCCTGCAAGTGCTCGTTGGTACGGACCAAGATGGCGAAGTCGGCCCGGACACGATAGCGGCGACAGCGAAGGTCGATCCGGTCAGTCTCGTCGGTCAGTTCTGCGACCGCCGTCTTGCATTCCTGCAAGGTCTTCCGACATGGGGCAGGTTCGGCAAGGGTTGGACGAGTCGCGTTGTGGATGTCCGCAAGGAAGCTCTTGCGCTGGCTTCCCAGGCGCCGCAGCCAAAGCCTTCCGTGGTTGCCCCGGCGGATGGGGTTCCCCCATGGCTCGCCGCCATGCGGGCAGTGACCGGCACGCACGAGGGGCATGATAACCCGGTCATCCTGGGGTTCGCTGCCTTCATCGCCAAGAAGTACCCTGAGATGGCGAGCTACTGCGCCCGTTACACGCACGACTCGATCGCGTGGTGCGGCCTGACGGTTGCCTACTGCATGGCGAGCGCCGGCATACGTCCGCAATTCGGCTCGACCGACACCGATAAATTTCTGTGGGCCGACTCGTGGCGGCAGTTCGGCGTCGCTGTGAGCGAGCCCAAGCCGGGCGATATCATCTGCGTCCAGTGGTCATCCGGCGGGCACCATGTCACGCTTTATGAGAGCACGAGCGGGGCAAACTATATGTGCCGCGGCGGGAATCAGTCTGACGCCATTAATGTGATGGCAGTTCCCACGTCTGCCGTGTCTGCGATACGGAGGCCAGCACCGTGAAACGAATCGCGTCTTACATTTTCGCTTCGATTCAGTCGCACCTGGACTATCTGGAAAAGGAGCGCGAGCGCAACAGCGCCGAAGCTTGGGAGCTGGAACAGAAGCGGCGACGCGATTCGTTGGAAGGAGAAGGAGAACGACAATGCCCATAGGGAATGGTTTTCTGGATGCTCATGATCCTGTGGTTCGTCTTTTGGGGCTGGACGAACTGGGCTCCCGGAGGAGCCGCGTTCGCGTGGGGACCAAACATTCTCCTGTTCGTGCTGCTGTTCCTGCTCGGATGGCATGACTTTGGGTTCGTGATCCATTAATGTCCATCACCGAAATAGCTAGCATCACTACCGCTGCCGCAGCGGTCGGCGCCTGTGTTCTTAGTTGGGTCAACAAGGGTAAAATCCAGGAGGTTCACCTGTCGATCAACAGCCGCATGGATGAACTGCTGAGGGAGGCCAAAGCAGCCGCGCACGCGGCAGGAGCAGCACAACAGAGTGCTACTGACCACGAAACGCCGAGAGAAAAATAAGAGCGACCAATACAAGAGCCAGAAAGTGACAAAAAATGAAGACGAATTGAAAGCGATTATTGATAGGGTCAATCGAGAGGCTATGCTCGATAATTTGCGGTCGGATGAAGTAAAAGAGATCAGAAGGATGTTGAAGACTTACGATTTTATGCGTCGTTTGTCCAAAGGGATAGGGGCGTTTATTGTTGGCGGCGGAGGTATTATAGGACTCATGCAGGTTTTCGATAAACTACTGGAATGGATCAGAAAATGAAGGACCACAAAACTATCTGGGC
>DATLVQ010000452.1:0-6636 GCA_035577325.1 Bryobacteraceae bacterium
GGAACTTTACCTTCGGATTGTGCTTGGCCAGCACCTTGGTGATGGCCGCCGTCAACGTGGTCTTGCCGTGATCAATGTGCCCGATCGTGCCGATGTTCACGTGCGGCTTGGAGCGATCGAATTTTTCCTTTGCCATTGTTCAGCCAGTCTCCTCAGAACGGTTTACTTCGTAATCCCTTGCGCCCTGCTCACAATTTCTTCCGCCAGGCTTGCCGGCACTTCTTCATAACGCCCGAAGTGCATGGTGAAGCTGCCGCGGCCCTGCGTCCTGGAGCGCAAATCCGTGGCGTAACCGAACATTTCCGAAAGCGGCACATGCGACTTGATGATCTGCGAAGTGCCGCGCAGTTCCATACCCTCGATGCGCCCGCGCCGCGAATTCAGGTCGCCGATGACGTCTCCCATGTATTCCTCGGGTACAACGACTTCAACCGCCATGATCGGCTCGAGCAGCACCGGCTTCGCGCGCCGCGCGGCTTCCTTCACGGCAATCGAACCTGCGATCTTGAAGGCGATTTCGGACGAGTCCACGTCGTGATAGCTACCGTCGTAAAGCGTGACTCTCAGGTCCGACATGGGGAAGCCAGCGAGAATACCGCCCTCTAGCGCTTCTTTCATGCCGGCTTCGGTGGGCCCGATATATTCCTTGGGAATCGATCCGCCGAAAACTTCGTTCACGAACTCAAAGCCCGAGCCCGGCGGCAGCGGTTCCATCCGGATCTTGACCACGCCGTACTGGCCGCGCCCGCCCGACTGCTTGATATGCCGTCCTTCGGCTTCGGAGTTCTTGCGGACCGTCTCGCGGTAGGCGACTTGCGGCTTGCCCACGTTGGCCGCAACGCCGAATTCGCGCATCATCCGGTCCACAATGATCTCGAGATGCAGCTCGCCCATGCCCGACAGGATGGTCTGTCCGGTTTCGGGGTCGGTGGCTACGCGGAACGTCGGATCTTCCTGGGCCAGTTTTTGGATGGCCATGCCCAGCTTCTCCTGGTCGGCCTTGGTGCGCGGCTCGACAGCAAGCTGGATGACGGGGGTCGGGAACTCGATCGACTCGAGCACGATGGGCGATTCGTCGTCGCAAATCGTGTCGCCGGTCGAAACCGTCTTCAGTCCCACGGCGGCGGCGATATCGCCCGCGAAGATTTCCTGAATCTCTTCGCGTTTATTGGCGTGCATTCGCAGCAGGCGCCCCACGCGCTCTGTGCGGCCCTTAGCCACGTTATAAACCGAGTCGCCCGCGGCCATGTGGCCCGAATATACACGGAAAAACGCCAGCTGACCGACGTATGGGTCGGTCATAATTTTGAAAACGAGCGCCGAAAACGGCTCGCTGTCGGAAGCTTTGCGCGTTAGCGTGACATTGGGATCGTCGACCGACACGCCTTCGACCGGCGGAACATCGAGCGGCGAGGGCAGATAATCCACCACGGCGTCGAGCATCGACTGGACACCCTTGTTCTTGAACGCCGTTCCACAAATGACCGGGAAAATCTTCAAAGCAATGGTCGCTTTGCGGATGCCCGCGCGGATCTCTTCGTTGCTGAGCGGCTTACCTTCGACGAATTTTTCGAAAAGCTTGTCGTCGAACTCGGAAACCGCTTCGATCATGTGGTCGCGATATTCCTTGGCTTTGGCTTCGAGCTCGGGGGGGATCTCGACCACATCGTACTGCGCGCCCAGCGTTTCATCCAGCCATATGAGCGCCTTCATCTCGACCAGGTCGACTACGCCCTTGAACTGGTCCTCCGCACCCACCGGAATCTGAATCGGCACCGGCCGGCAGCGCAGGCGGCTTACGATCGTTTCAACCGAGTGATAGAAGTCCGCACCCACGCGGTCCATTTTGTTGATGAAGCAAATGCGTGGAACTTCGTATTTATCCGCCTGGCGCCACACGGTCTCCGATTGCGGCTGCACGCCCGCGACGGCGTCGAATACCGCCACCGCGCCATCCAGCACGCGCAGGCTGCGCTCCACCTCGGCCGTGAAATCCACGTGGCCGGGCGTATCGATGATGTTGATCTGGATATCGCGCCACTCGCATGTGGTTGCGGCGGAGGTGATGGTGATGCCGCGTTCCTGCTCCTGCTCCATCCAGTCCATGACGGCGGTGCCTTCGTGCACCTCACCGATCTTGTGGGTGCGGCCCGTGTAATAAAGGATGCGCTCGGTCGTAGTGGTCTTGCCGGCGTCGATGTGCGCCGCAATCCCGATATTCCTCATCCGCTCGAGCGGTATATTGCGTGGCATAATCTGAGACCCTAATTCACCGCCGGGACGCCCGAAAAACTGCTCCTTGCAATTCTCGTGGCGCCTCTACGGCTCAAAATCGCTTTCTCCCTTACCAACGGTAATGCGCAAAGGCCTTGTTCGCCTCCGCCATTCGGTGTACGTCGTCCTTCTTCTTAATCGCCCCGCCGCGCATATTGGCGGCATCGTTCAACTCGTTGGCCAGTTTCTCGGGCATTCCCTTTTCGGCTCGTCCCCGGGCGTTGATGATGATCCACCGGATCGCCAGACTGGTGCGCCGATTCTGCGATACTTCAATCGGCACCTGGTAATTGGCGCCGCCCACGCGCCGCGTCTTCACTTCCAGCAGCGGCTTGCAGTTTTCAACGGCCTTCTTGAAGAGCTTCAGCGGGTCGTCGCCCGAGCGCTCGCGGATCTTTTCCATCGAGTCGTAAAAAATCCCCTGCGCGGTGTTCTTCTTGCCGTCCCACATCATCGAGCAGATGAATTTTTCGACCAGGGTCGAATTATAGATCGGGTCCGGTAGCGATTCCCGGTTTTCTGCGCTTCTCCGTCTGGGCATAGTTCTTTACGCTTTCGGCCTCTTCGCCCCGTATTTGGAGCGTCCCTGTTTGCGGTTCGCGACACCCGCTGTATCCAGTGCGCCGCGGATCACGTGATAGCGTACGCCCGGCAGGTCCTTCACGCGGCCCCCGCGGATCAGCACGATCGAGTGCTCCTGCAGGTTGTGGCCGACCCCTGGAATGTAGGTCGTGACTTCGATGCCGTTGGTAAGTCGCACGCGCGCCACTTTCCGCAGCGCCGAATTCGGCTTCTTGGGGGTCGAGGTATAGACGCGCGTACAGACGCCACGCTTCTGCGGACAGCCCTGCAGGGCCGGGCTGGCGGTCTTCCACCGCGGCGGTCTACGCCCGCTGCGCACGAGTTGATTGAAAGTCGGCACGTACCTTCCTCTTAATAGATGTCGTTCAAAAAGTGACGCGATCCGATTACATACCTGCCCCATCTCTGCAGGGCTCCTTTTAGAGATATGCAAACGGCCAGAGTCAGAAGCTCGACCGGATTTGCGGCGCGTTCACCGATCCGGCTGCTTCTTTGCGAGGACTTCGGACAAGCCCATGCTCCAAACGACTTCTTCGACCATTTGGAACCTCGGGGCCGACCCCCGGCCGGCCCGCATCACAATACGGGGGTAGCACGGGAGCAGAAGAACTTAACTCGCGAAACCTTTCAATGATATCCAAAGGCCGCAAGTTGTGTCAACTGCGGGGCTTCATAGTTTCCACCACCTTCTCGATCGGGGACGCGGGATGCCCGTGGCCCGGCACGCTTGGTTTATCTCGACGTTGCATCCAGTCGCGCGTACCCAATCCAGCAGGCAGTGATCCGGAAAAAGAGGCCACATATCCAAGTGAGTGATGATTGGGCCGTGTCAGACGGGCAAGCCCTTCCCTTAGGCGTCTCGTGACCGATTCAACGTCACAACCGTGGCAGGAAGGACAAAGATGACCTGTGCGGCTTGCGGCATGTCCTCGGAGGTCTGACGGTAAGCCGCGCGCTGCCCGGCTACAGCTCTATTTCCCATCATTCACGACTTCCGACGCCAGGACGTCGTGTTCCGCATTGAGCATGACGCGCTTCGGACGTCGTGGCAGCGGGAGTCGGAGTTCTTTCGTTGTGGTGCTGCCCACCAGCCGGATCTGCGCCAGTTGCCTCGGTTTACCGTCGAAATCCGCGTAGAGCGGGACAATCATCTTGAAACCCGGCGATACGTCGCCCTGCTCGATCGTGAACGTGAGCATGGTTTTCCCGTTTTCCTCCGCTAGCGAGTAATCCAACCGGTAGCGAGGAACTTCCGTGCCATAAACCCATTCGTTGAAAAACCAGTCCATGCTGTTATTGCCGTCCTGGTTCATCATGGGCGTCATGTGTTTTTCGACAATAGCCTTGAAATCTTCGGTGGAGGCGTTCTGCTGGGAATACGTTTTGACGAAATCGTGCATCATGCTAATGAAATTCTGATCGCGCGTGCCACCGTCGTACATGATGGAGCGCAACATATGGAGAATGTAGCCACCCTTGGGGTATACCAGCCGGTTGTACGCGCCGGCGGTTTTTCGCGTGTTGAGCCGCAGCCCGAGCCATAGCGGCCCGGCGTCATTGGGCCGCATGCCGAATTCATTCGCCTCGAGGATGGCTTTCCGCGCATGCTCCCAATACTTCAGATATTTGTCCGGCGTCTTTTCGGTCCACTGGAGAAACAGGCCGGCGGAGAAATCGGCAAACCCTTCGGAGAGCCATTGATCGTGAAACGACGCCCAGCCGACCGCGTGCCCCCACCACTGGTGCGCCACTTCGTGCGGGGTCACTTCCTGGATGAAGTCGGCGAAACGGAACGCGTTGCGGCCCATCATCATCCATCTCTGTGTGGCGTCGAAGAATGCGCTGATGGGCAGATACACCAAGGTGGGCCACGACTGGCCAAAATTGAATTCCGGCTGCTGCGTGATGGCGATGCGGCCGTAAGGAAGCTCCCCGAAATACTGCGTGAAAATGCGTATCGCGTTTTCGGCATCCACCATCGCATTTTCGGAGAGCCGCGCAGGTGACAACGCGCCTGGCGCCCCACGCAAATAACCTGGCACTTCGGAGGTGGCGTAGCCCTCGATTGCATATTTGGTTTCAGTGTCGGTGACCTGCTTCTTCTTGAACACGCCATAGTTGAAGCCGGCGACTGCGAGCGGGATCTCCGAGATCCACTGGGAAGCTGCAAAACCCTGCTCTCGCCATTCTTTCTCCAGCCGGCCCACGCCCACCAGCGTGTATTGCTTCGGCACCTTAAAGGTCAGGTCGAAGGTCGAGCGGTCACTGAACGCATTCACACTGGGATACCAGCTGGTACGCGCGCCCACGGAAAAATTGCCGCCGCCGGCGTCTTCGATCACTTTGTTGCCCTCGTACTCGATATTCAACTTGTACTGGCGCTCGCGCACAGTGGGCTCCGGCAGGATGACGTAAAACGAGCCATCCTCTTTGCGTTTCTCCTGGACATAGGTGATTTCGTCGTCGCTGCTCGTACTGACTCGCGTCACGCGCAGCGCCGGCAACAGTCCGAACTTAATTACGCGGTCGCCATCGCCAAGCGCGGTGAAGGTTAGAGCCGCCGTCGCGGTCAGGCGTTCGCGGCTGCTGATCGCTGTCTCGATCCGGTAGCGGTTCACGTGGATGATGCGCTTATCCTCGCGGGAACTGGCGCGATGCTCTGCGTACTCGCTCTGCAGGTGAGCCAGGTACCAGATACCCTCGTCGTTGGCGCCGGTGTCGGGGTTGATCACTGCGACTTCCTCGGGCGCGAGCATCTGGAGAATGGCGCCTCGTGGCCTCACGTGAAACCGCAAGTCGCCATGTTTCCTGCCGAAGATATAGGCGCTGAAGAAGCCGGGACGCTTCGGATTGTACAGGTCGCCCAGGACGTCGGATTCCACGTTGTCGATTGATTCCGACGTCAGGAAATACTCGAGCTGGCTGCGCGGGGGGTCCGGCCGGTGGCGCATACGGTGGTGAAAATCGTTCAGAATCTCGCGCTCGGGCGGGACATCCGCCCCTTTTTCCGCCTGGCGCTTGATCTCCTCATAGGTGTCATCGGTAAAGCAGAGAACCAGACGTTCGAAAGATTCATGGATACTCTGATTGCCGGTGATCAGCCGCAAGTTGGCGCGTTCCAATGGGAGCGCCGGTTCGAGCGCGAAGTCGCCCTCGCCGCGAAAAGCCGCCATGGTCACGCGCCCAAGCACGGGAGGCACGAAGCTAATCCGGCCGCTTTTCAGGGTCAACGTGCCCAGATCGCGCTTCAGCACGAGATTATTGACGGCGAACGTCTCCTTCGGCTGTGCATCGCGCAACGCTAAGTAGTTGGGATCCGAATTGCCCATCCCTCCGGCTTTGCCCCGTACACTCACTTCCGAGCGTGTTTCCGCCAGATCGAGTTTGACGTCCACTACCGCCGGATGGGATTCCTCGACCACGACGCGCCGCTCCACCGTCACGAATCCCGGGAGAGTGATCTGGATCTGGTATGAGCCGGGCGCTAACTCGAGTGAGAACCGGCCGTCATCGTCGCTCCGCGTCCGCTGCACCTCCGCGGAAGACTCGCTACGGGCTGAGATCTGTGCGTTGAAGGCTCCCGCGCCCGACGGGTCCCGGACGGTACCGCTCAGCGCCGCGGCCCACGACGGCGCGGGGCCTGCGCAAATAAGTGCGAGGGCCGCGAGGATCGACGCTTTGCGCGGCATTCTGAGGCTGGTCGAGTATGGCAAAACGGCGGCGAGGCGTCAATCGTTCCGTACTTCCGATGGTTCAGGTGCGTTAACTATCACACTCTCA
>DATLVQ010000453.1:0-2873 GCA_035577325.1 Bryobacteraceae bacterium
CACCAGAGCGATAACGACAAACGCGCTCATTATCCGGCCGGCCCACAGGGCACGATGCAAGGTCATCGCTTCAGGCACCTGATGCAGGTTCATCGTTTCGGACACTTGTCATTCTCCGATGGGGGATCCCAGTATTCGCAAGCGTACTGTGCCTCTTAGGTATGATAAACACCGAGGAAATGAACTCACTGTTCTCCCTACGGTGAACAATACCGAGGCACGAAAATGCAGAATCTCGAACCCCTCCTCATATTCATAACGGTAGCGGAAATGGGGAGCTTCACTCACGCAGCCGATAGCCTGGGCATTCAAAAGGGAAGGGCCTCAACGGCGGTCCGGAAGCTGGAAGAAGATGTCGGTGTCAGGCTTCTGCACCGGACGACGCGTAGCGTGCAGTTGACCGAAGACGGACGGGTATTTCATGCACGTGCCCGCGATTTGCTCGCGGACGTTGAGGATCTCCACTCGATGTTCGCAGGCGATCGTGTGGCACTTCGCGGGCGTCTACGCGTCGATCTTCCGACCGAGGTGGCACGGACAACGATCGTGCCGGCCTTACCGGATTTCATGGCGACTCATCCCGAGTTGGAGCTGGAGTTGTCGAGCACGGATCGCCAAGTTGATCTGGTTCAAGAGGGGTTTGACTGCGTATTGCGACTTGGTCCCATCGGGGACGAGAGGCTGATTGCCCGCCCGCTGGGCAAGTTACGCATAGTCAACGCCGCCAGTCCCGCCTATCTGGCGCGCTATGGCGTCCCTCGATCGCTGGGAGATCTTAAGCGCCAGGAACACCGGACCATTCACTTTGAGACGACGCTGGGCGCAAGACCCTTTGGATGGGAATACCCGGACGGCGAAAGTTACGCGACACTTCAGTTGCCAGGTGCGCTGCACGTCAACAGCGCACAAACCTACGAAGCCGCTGCCCTCGCCGGTCTTGGCCTGATTCAGGCCCCACTTCTTGGGATCGGCCGATACTTGGAGAGTGGAGCGCTGGTGGAAATTCTACCCGACTTTCGTCGCCGGTCGCTTGCCGTGTCCCTCGTAGTAGCGCATCGGCGCAACCTGTCGCGCCGAGTCCGCGCATTCATGAAATGGATCGAAAATGTGCTCGCGCCCCACCTAGAATAGCGAGACGAACATCTTCGTCCTGCCTCTGACGCCGGATTTAGCCCCGCGGAGATCGTTCGGATTGTGCCTACGGTCGCGCTCAACACTTCTACCCACCACATCAATGAAGTGGCCAAAACCGAGATCGACTTTCCGGTAGTAACCACTCATCGAGCCGCGGCGTAAGCGGATATTTCGGCATCCGGACGTGGCCCGCACATGGCTGCGCCACGCGGTTGGACGTCCGTGCCGTCTCCTTCGGCTGGTTGGCAGGTACGATCAGCGCTTGTTAGCGCCACCCGTGGAAAACATAATTTCTTCCTTACCGAGCATTCCCTTATGAGTGGTGCTGGTATCCATCATCTCGAAAATCTTGGTCTGATATGCGATGAATTCGTCATGAGACACCGTGCCGTCGCCATCTGCGTCGATCTTGTGCATCATCTCTTGGGTCCGTAATCCCTTGGCATACCCTCCAGTGGCGAAGGAAGACAATTCACCCCCGCTCGCGCTGATGAACTCCTTCGCATCGAGCTTTCCGGTCTTGCTTTTGTCGAGCATCGCAAAGCTCTTTTCCTGAAAGGCGACCCATTCATCCTTGGATATCATGCCGTCGCCGTTCGTATCGATCTTGACCATCATTTCATGGGTCCGGAGTCCGCGGGCGTAGCCGCCTGTTGCGAAGGACCCCATATCGTCAGCCGACGAGCCAAGCGAGTAAGTGAGCGAGAGTACAAACGCCGCCAAAGTGACGGTGCGGTGAGACAAGTGAAACTGAAACATGTGTGATCCCCCTGTTAAAGAGCGTTACTACAATCGGAGCCAGGCTTGCAGCAGCATGCAATCCCCGTGCCTGTCTTGAATTCAACGCCGACCAATTGTATCAAGCGCTTTTGAGGTGATCCGCCCACATGCCGCGGAGAACCGCCACAACGTATTGCGGCGGCCCACCACAAGTTGCGGCCTGCACCCGTCCACCACCGAGAAATCTGCGGTTTCGGCTCCAAAAGGAGCGTGGCACGGCTCTTGCTCATCCCTATTCGTCGAATTGCGCATTGGCGCCCCGATACAACCAATCTTATGGCATTCACCAAACCCAAATTTAGGAGTAATCAATGAAAACCAAGACCGCCCTGCTTTCGACCGCCATCGGTAGTCTGCTGGCCCTGAGCCTCACCACCGTTTCTGCCTATGCCGCGGACGATGCCAATATGGAAAAGTGTTATGGCGTCGCCAAAGCTGGGAAGAACGATTGCGCCGGTCCCGCGCATGCCTGCGCCGGACAGTCGAAGGAGAGTTCTGGCAAGGAATGGATCAAAGTGCCGAAAGGCACCTGCGAGCGCATCGTCGGCGGAAGTTTGTCCGCCAAGTAATGACCATGGCTTTGCACGACGCAACGCGTGTTCCAGGGTCGATCCCGGCTTCGGCTGGGATCGGCCTCCGGGCTCAACACCAGAGTGAACTGCGGAAGTCCAAACCCGCAGTTGGCTGGCTCGAAGCCCACAGTGAAAACTATTTCTCCGATGCCGGCCCGCACATCGAGGCGCTGCTTCAGTTGCGCGAGCACTACGCCCTGAGTCTGCACGGCGTCGGTTTGTCACTGGGATCGATCGACCCGATCGACCGCGCACACCTTTTGAAGCTCAAGCGTTTGATCGGGCGCACGTCGCCCGCGTTCGTATCCGAACATCTGTCATGGGGCTCGGTCGATGGTCGTTTCGTCAATGATCTTCTGCCGCTTCCATACACCCAAGAATCCCTGG
>DATLVQ010000454.1:0-7262 GCA_035577325.1 Bryobacteraceae bacterium
CGCGGCGGACAGGTTCCCGATCAGAAGAAAGCAGATGATTGCGAAAACTGCGAATCGAATTGTGGCGCGAAAAGCCGGTTCTTGGCGCATGTCACGTAGTGGCTTCACTGAGGGCCGGATGGGCCAGACGCCCAGACAACGGGAGGTGGCGCCTCCGGCGCAGAAGCCGGTACTTCATTTTCAAGCAAGCAGCGCGATTCAGTCAAACCTTTTTTGATTTTATCATGCACATTCCCTATTTCGGAGCATCCGGTGTTAGTTGAATCACGCTAAAGTTCCTGTCTATATCACTTAAGCTGCTGTCCAGCCACCATCGATAGTTATTACCGACCCATTTATGAATTCGGCTTCCTTTGAACTTAAGAATAGAGCCAGGCTGGCTATTTCCTCGGGACGGCCCAGGCGGCCGATAGGCTGCCTCTGATTCAGTTCCTGGCGGACCCTTTCTTTCTCATGTTTGTGGTACTTTTCGAGGTAAGCCTCGACAAACGGGGTGTCCACCGTCCCCGGACATATGCAGTTCACCCGGATCGCAGTAGGGTAATCAACCGATATCTGACGCGTCATGGCCACGACGGCGCCTTTGGTGGCGCAGTAGGCGAACCGGCGCTTGACCCCCACCAGCCCCGCGACCGATCCGATGTTGACAATACTACCTTTAGACGCAATCAGCAGGGGCATGGCGTACTTGGTGACCAGATACAGGCCCTCGACATTGACCCGGAAGAGGCGCTGAAAATCGGCCAGTTCGGTCTCTTCCACGCCGCCCACCAGGCCGATGCCGGCGTTGTTGATCAGAATGTGAATCGAACCCAATTGGGCGAATGCCTGCTTCACGGCGGCTTCATCGGTAATATCGAAGATGAGGATGGAGGACTTGGGAAGTTCATCGGCCAGCGCCTGGGCGGCGGCGTGATCGATATCGACAATGGTAACAGCGGCGCCGGCCGCCGCGAGGGCGCGACAAGTGGCGGCGCCGATACCGCTCGCGCCACCGGTAACCAGCGCCTTGCGTCCGTCCAAACGAAAGGGAGTATGCATCCAGTGAATTTTAGCAGTGGACCGCTCGCGGTATTGCAGCAGGAGGTGATCGCCTGCAGACAGTGCCCGCGGCTGGTCGAATACATCGGCGAGATCGGGCGCGTGAAACGCCGCGCTTACCGCGAATGGGACTATTGGGCGAAACCGGTTCCGTCTTTTGGAGACCCGATGGCGCGCGTGCTGATTATAGGTCTCGCGCCAGGCGCGCACGGTTCCAACCGTACGGGCCGCCCGTTTACTGGCGATGGGTCGGGAGCCACGCTTTACCGCGTGCTCTATCGCGCGGGCTTCGCGTCGCTTCCAGAAAGTAAGACGCGCGACGATGAGATGCGGTTGCTGGACGCTTACATCACGGCCGCCGTGAGGTGCGCGCCTCCGGGGAATAAACCGGCACGCGAAGAGATCGTGAACTGCCGGCCATACGCCGAACGGGAACTGGCCTTGTTGGCCAATTTGAAAGTAGTGGTGGCGCTGGGAAAGATTGCATTCGATGTGTATTTATCGATCTTGAAGGACCGCGGCGTGATCCGCAGCCGCGCGCCGTTCGTGTTCGGACATAACCGCGTGCATCGCGTGGCGCCGGGATCGCCGGTGTTGCTCAGCTCGTATCATCCGAGCCAGCAGAACACTTCCACCGGTAAGCTGACCGAGCGGATGCTGCTGGACGTGTTCCGGCACGCGAAGAAACTGGCGGAGGGGAAGCGAGCGTAAGAAACTTCGAAGAGCCCACTCAGGACCTTGCGCCCGGAAATCCACGCTGCGGATTCCACCCGTAACGGACGCAAAGCCCATCGCTGCGGGCCGTTTAATCCGCGTTCATTTTCGCGACGGGATCGCATAGTATCCCTTGCGCGCCTGCACCTTCAAATTATGATCGCGCATACGCAAGTTCACGCGGCGATACGAGCCATCAAGCTTCTCGGTGGTTGGCGCGTAGCTGATCGCGTACTGGCTGCGCATCTCCTGCTGCAGCTCGTCAAAAACTTGCGGGAGGGGGTGCTTCTTGTCCACGTAAAAGACTCGCCCGCCCGTTTCTTCCGACATCGTGCGGAGCGCCGAGTCCATCACTTGGGTGTAGACCTGAAAGGAGTTGTCAACGTACGCGCCAAGGTCAAAATAGCGGATACTGTAGATTACGGTGTCGGCCTGTTGTGCGGTTTTGATGGCGTCCGCAAGCGTCCGGTCGCTGCCAAAATCGATGCCGTCGGTGATCAGCACCATCGCCTTGCGGCCCGCTCTGTGCATGAACCGCTCTCTCGCGGCAACGTAGACGGCGTCGTAAAGCGCAGTCCCGCCCGAGCTCACGGTTAACACGACCGGGCTAGGCTGTGGGCTCCCTCCCGAGCTCACGCCCTGTCCCTGGAGCGCCGCCTGGAGCACGCGTGGCGAGCCGGTAATATCCTGCAGAAGCTCGACGTCTCCGCTGAACCTGATGAGAAACGCCACATCACCTTCGCGCAAAACTTGTGAGAAAAACTGAGATGCCGCCTGGCGCTCGATATCAACCAGACCGCTCTGGCTGCCGCTCACGTCGATCAGCAGCCCAATCGTCAACGGCACATCGGTTTCATGTTCGAAGTACTTGATCTGCTGCGGCTGGTGGTGTTCGGTCAGAATGAAATCGTCTTTGGTCAGGTTCTTGACGAATGCTCCGTGCTTGTCGCGAACCGTGGCCAGTATATTGACGACGTTTACTTCGACCTGGATCGTGGGAGTAAGGCCATCGTCGGGTTTCCGCTGCTGCGATCCCGCATGCGACACGAGGAGCAGCATCGCTAGCGCCAGGGCCGCCAGATACGTCAGTGAATTCGGCAAACCCATACGATATCGGGATGCATTATGGTTACGTCCGATGCGTTGTACACGTTACGTGATTGTGATCACGCGAGCACCGGTTTGACGATAAGGAAGCGTAGGGAATCAGCCTGCTATCACAGCAGCTTCAGCGTTACTGTTTCCGTTTTGCCCTGGTAGATCAA
Source organism: Bryobacteraceae bacterium (assembly GCA_035577325.1). GTDB lineage: Bacteria > Acidobacteriota > Terriglobia > Bryobacterales > Bryobacteraceae > QHXW01. The sequence goes on from DATLVQ010000454.1 coordinate 3,021, forward strand.
CTCGAGCGACTTGACCGTCTTGGTTTTGCCCTTGTGAGCGAAGTAGAGGTACCCGCTCACGGGCTTTGCGGCCGGGCCGTCGGGGACGGCGGTGCGCGCGATGACCTGATCGATGCTCTCGGGTACCCCCCGCTCGACGCCGCGCTGGTCGTCAGGGACCGGGGCTTTGGGGGCGGGGGGCAGGCGGCTCTGCCCGGGGCGCGGATCGTCGGGGAAGCGGCCAACTACGGGCGGGCGGCCGAACACCACGCCTGTATCGCCCATACCGGCGGTGGCTTCGGCGTGAGGGCGGATCTCCCAATCCGGATATTTGAGCGACGCGGCTACAAACCCGGGCGACACCGGATAGAGCACCTGCTTCTTCCCGTTCAGGCGCAGCGTGAACATGCCGCTCCCGATTTCGACCGCGCTGCCGCGCGACGGGAACACGGCGACTTCGATTACAAGATATTCCGGGGTCAGCAGCGTCTGGTTTCCTGCGGGAATGCTGTGGACGAGATACTCGGCGCCGATCGAGGTCGCGCCCAGGGCGGCGTGAACAGGATAATCGGCGGGTTTGTCTTTCGTCGTGGTCTGGCAGTAGAGCCAGCCACTTGCAAGGAACGCGAATGCCACAGAAGAGCGCATGAAGGATTCGCCTGGTTTTTGGTTGAGGGCACCCCTCAGCCTGTAGGCTACGCCAATGGGGCGCTGGTGGCAATCGACCAGTGGAGTCAGTCAAGCGACGATCACGGCGTCGGCATCCACAGCCTCGGCATCCACGGCATCGAGCATTTCGCTAAGCGAGTGGCTCGCGGCGCGATTTATGCAGAATCCAAGGAAGGCGACGACAGAGAGCCTGATGCGGAACGGGGGCTTGGGGCTGTGCTGTCCAATGTGAGAAAAGAAACATCTAGCAGCCCGCGGAAAACATTTCGCGGGTGGACAGTGCGTATCTGATTGACAAAGACTAATTTGCGCTCATAATCGTCTTCGGTTGAATTTGTTACATGGCGTCCGGCCCTGAGGCGGAATCGTCGCCGCACGATGAGGCCTTCACGGATTTGGTACGCCGGATTCGGATCGGCGACCAAACCGCAATTCAGGCTTTTCGCTCGATGTTCCTGCCGGGCATCGAGTTCCTGCTTCGTCGAAAGCTGGAAAAGTCGACCGTCACGGCGGAAGCTGCGCTGGTTCTAGCAGCGGCCGTTCAAGAGATCGAGGCAGCTTCTCCGGCGAAGACGATAACTCTGTCTCAACTGGTCATCCGAACGATTCATAGATTATCCGCCTCAACCGTGCGTGACGTGGAGTCGCAAGCAGAAGACACGCCCTTGGAAAATCTGGCGAATTCAGTCCTGGCGGAGAGGACGCCGCTCGAGCAGGATATTCTGCGGCGATACTACGTGCTGGGAGAATCTCCGGAGGAGATCAAGATACATTTGCGGGTCAGTTCGCGGATCATCGAGCAGGCCATCGCCAGTGCGCGGGCAGACTTTCGGGGGAAAATGCAGCGGAGCGAGTCAGCGTAGCGCGGAAAAATCATCGCTAGCAGAGTGCTCTCGCCGTCCGGATAAAGGATCGGGCCTACCCGTGTTTGGCTTTGATGACAAAAGGCGATTTTCGCTTCTCGTTGTCAAGCGCCGCGCGCACAGCCTGAATATATGCCTCAACGCGCTCGGCGGATTCAACGCAATCATGGCATGTGAGCAAGTGTTCTTCAATATGCCGGACTTCCTCCGGCGGGAGTGAGCCGAGCAGATACGATTCCAGGGTCCGGTCATCGGGGTGTCCCCCGGGTATTGCATGCATTCGTCAACCCCCTCGCTGGCAGCGCATTTTTCCTGCGCTGTGCGTAGAAATTCGTCGAAGGTGGCTTAGTATTTGTCCTTACAATACAGGAAGAATCGATCAGATTCCAGAGCGAAAGTTGACTTGCATTCAGCCACTTACGCGGTTCGACGCAGCGGTCCAACAAATTGCAACCGTATTTGAGACGGATGCGGCGGCAAGTAACTCCGGGCAAGCGGCGCTACAATGAATTTATGGAATTCAGGCCCGCCAACGCGCGTCCAAGCCTCTTCGGTTCCGACTAGTCGACCCTCCTATCTAGTTTGCCTGTTCGTGGTAATCAGCAAAATTTCTGGAGGATTCTATGAAGAGCACACTGGACGCGATTCGTCCGGACTTGCCGCAGATCACGGGCGCGTTGCCCGGTCCGCGGGCGCGGCAGATCATCGAGCGCGACAAAAAAGTTCTTTCGCCGTCCTACACCCGTCCTTATCCGCTGGTAGCGAGCCGCGGAGAGGGCGCCATGGTGGAAGACGTGGACGGCAACCGATTCCTGGACTTCAACGCCGGCATCGCGGTGGTCTCCACAGGGCACTGCCATCCCAAAGTGGTCGAGGCGATCCAGCAGCAGGCCGCGCGGCTGATCCATATGTCGGGGACGGATTTCTACTACGAAAACATGGTCACGCTGGCCGAGAAGCTGGCCGCGCTGGCGCCGGGGGGCGGCGAGCGGCGCGTCTACTTCGGCAATTCGGGCACGGAGGCGATCGAGGCGGCCATCAAGATGGCGCGCTATTCGACGGGCCGCGATAAATTCATCGCCTTCCTGGGCGCGTTTCACGGACGGACGATGGGATCGCTCTCGCTGACTGCGAGCAAGGCGGTGCAGCGCCGGGGATTCGCCCCGCTGATGCCGGGCGTGACGCACATTCCGTATGCCTATTGTTATCGCTGCGCGTATGGCAAGACGCCGGACAGCTGCGCGGTCGAATGCGCCAAAGTCATAGAAGACCAATTAGTGAAGACGATTCTGCCGGCGGATGAAGTGGCGGCGATTGTGCTCGAGCCGGTGCAGGGCGAGGGCGGGTACATCGTGCCGCCGCAGAAATTCTTCGACGAGCTGGCGCGCATCGCCAAACGTTTTGGTATGCTGCTGGTTTTCGACGAAGTGCAATCGGGCATGGGCCGCACGGGAAAGATGTGGGCGGCGGAACATTTCAACGCGTCGCCCGATATTCTGGCGGTGGCGAAAGGCATAGCCAGCGGGATGCCGCTCTCGGCGACCATCGCGCGCGCGGAAGTGATGAACTGGCCACCGGGGGCGCATGCGTCGACGTTCGGCGGCAATCCGGTGGCGTGCGCCGCGGGACTGGTGACGGTCGAGCTGCTGGAAAAAGAACTGATCGCGAACGCCGCGCGCGTGGGTGGGTATATTATGGGCCGGTTGCGCGACTGGCCGGCGCGGTTCCCGATTGTGGGCGATGTCCGTGGGCTGGGACTGATGATCGGCATCGAACTGGTTCGTGACCAAACGACGCGCGAGCGCGCCGGGGCGGCCCGCAACCGCGTGCTGGAGCTGGCGTTCGAGCGCGGCCTGCTGGTGCTGGGCGCGGGCGAGAACTCGATCCGGTTGTGCCCGCCGCTGGTGATCACGCGCGACCAGGCGGCCTTCGCCGTGGACGTGCTCGAAGAGTGCCTGAAAATCGCGATCCGCGAAGTTTGAAAACGCTGGACGTCGGCTGCGGTATCAATAAGCGGCCAGGCGCCATCGGTATCGACCGCAACCCGGCGAGCCGCGCCGATGTGTTGTGCGATCTCAACCGCACGCCGTATCCATTTCGCGAGAACAGCTTCGACCGCGTGTTTGCGATCCATGTGATCGAGCATGTGGACGATGTGATCCGCACCATGGAGGAGTTTCACCGGCTGGCGCGCCCTGGCGGCACGGTGCGCATCGAGACGCCGCATTACACCGACTTCAGCAGCTTCTGCGACCCGACACATCGCAGCCACCTCAACAGTTTTTCATTCCGCTATTTCGGCCCGGACCACGGCGGCTTCGGCTACTACTCGAAGGCGCGGTTTCGGGAGATTTCGGTGCGTGTGAAGCTGCTGGCGTTCTGGCGATGGTTGGGGTTTGAGTTTCTGGTGAACCAATTTCCGCGGTATCGGAGATTTTGGGAGTACTACCTTTGCTATGTGGTACGGGGGAAGGTAATGGAATTTGAGTTTGAGGTGGTTAAGTGAAGGAGGTTCTGCACGCCGGCGCGGTTACGCGCAGTTGGAGCGGTCATCTTTAAGGAAACAGCGCACGCGCTTCGGTGTCTAACTAGACGGACACCAAATCGCGTCGCGTGGTCTGGTTCAGCGGTTCCCTTGAATACGACTGCGGAGCGATCACGTGTAACGAGGTTGGCAGCAGATGCGATTACGTCCCTCGAATCCGGCGCTGGTGATCATTGCTTTCTTTGT
>DATLVQ010000455.1:0-12848 GCA_035577325.1 Bryobacteraceae bacterium
CTGAATGCCCGCGCCGCTGCTCTCCATAAACGGCGCCTCGGCTGCATTCACTGGCTCAATTCGCGGAACCGGTCGTTCGAGCAAAAATGCCGCCAGCAACAAAGCCAGGCTGCCGCAAACCGCGAGCGCCCGCGTGCTGAAAAATCCTCGGTTCTCGGTTTGCGCCGCGCTCACGCACTCCCCTGCCTCGAGCCCCAGCCGGATATTGGCCCTCATCTCGACCGCCAGCCTGGTCCACGAAACCTCAGGCGGCTCCACCATCCCGGGCACTGCTGCGCGCAATTCCGAAAACTCCGCGACTTCCTGCCTGCACATCGCGCACGATGCGACGTGCCGCTCGACCCGCCACCGCTGCCAGGTTCCCAAATCGCCGCCAGCGAACAGCGCGAGCACCGTTTCATGCGGATGCGTCGTCATGTCAGCGTTTCCTCCTGGCCATATACCGGCGCAATTTGATGCGCGCGTTGGCAATATGCGAGCGCACGGTGGCTTTCGAGCAATCCAGCCGCCGCGCGACTTCCTCCGCCGAGCACCCTTCCACATCCCGCAACACCAACGCGGCGCGCTCGCGCGCCGTCAGCAGGCGCAAGCCGTCTTCCAGGTAATTGCGATGCTCCGAACGCAGCAGCTGATCTTCGGGAGACTCTTGCTCGCTCTCGGTGTGGATATCCACTTCGCAAAACGCTACTCGTCCGTGACGCCGCAGGAAATCGATGGCCGTGTTGGTAGCGATGCGCGATAGCCAATGTGCCGCCTTCTGCTCGTCCTTAAGCTGTTCCTGCCTTTGCAGGGCCTTGATGAACGCTTCTTGCGTGAGATCCTGGGCGTCCGCTATATTCCCAACGATGCGGTAGATCTGAAGAAAGATCCGCCGCAGATTGTCGGAAACAAACCGGTTCTGCCTCTCTGCGGCCGCCGGCGGCGGGGGCAATAATTCGCTCATGATCTCGCAATACAAGATTCCCGTCCCTAACAGTGCTTGACGCTACGGGCGGGGAAACGTGGAGACTACTTTACGCGCTAAGCTAATTATATGAGACCTGTGGCCGTAATCGCTGCGGGAAAAACTCGTTTCGGGGCGTTTCCGGACCGCAATTTACGCTCGCTGGCTGTCGAAGCAGGCGAGAAGTGCTTGAAAAATGGGCATGTTAGCCCATCCCGGGTGGAAGCGTTTTACTTGGGTAACTTCGCCGGACCTTCGTTTACCGGCCAAAATCACCTGGCGCCCTATATTTCGACCGCGCTCGGCATCCGCGACGTCCCCGCCACCCGGTTCGAAGCCGCCTGCGCCTCCAGTGGTTCGGCGTTTTTTCACGCATTTTCGGCCGTAGCCAGCGGCTTGTACGACTGTGTGATGGTGGCCGGAGTCGAGAAAATGACCTCGCAGTCCACGGCGCGGGTGACAGAAATCCTGGCCGGAGCGGGGGATTGCGCGGGCGAGATCAAGGCCGGATCAACCTTTCCATCGCTCTTTGCGATGATCGCGCGGCGTCACATGTACCAGTTCGGCACTACGCGCGAACACCTGGCGTCGGTCGCGGTGAAAAACCATGCCAATGGCGCGCTCAATCCGGATGCCCACATGCGCAAAGTCATCACCCTGGAGCAGGCGCTCAACGCGCGGCCCGTGGCTGAGCCGCTCGGATTATACGACTGCTCGCTCATCAGCGACGGTGCCGCCGCCGTAATTCTGGCGCCGCTTGATCGCGCGCGCGACTTCACCAGCAAGCCGGTGCGCATTCTCGGCGTGGCCCAGGCTTCGGATTTTGTGGCGCTCGATCAAAAGGCGGACATCACCACGTTTACAGCAGTTCGCCGCGCCGCTCAAAAGGCCTACGAAATGGCCGGCGTCGGGCCTCGGGACATCCAGTTCGCCGAAGTGCACGATTGTTTCAGTATTGCCGAAATTGTGGCTATCGAGGATCTCGGCTTCATCGAGCGCGGACTGGGCGGCCCCTGGTCGCAATCGGGTCACACGGCGCGTACCGGCGAGAAGCCGGTCAACGCTTCGGGCGGCCTCAAATCCAAAGGGCATCCGGTGGGAGCGACCGGTGTGGCGCAAATCTGCGATCTTTTCGCGCAGATCCGCTGTGAAGCGGGCGAAATGCAGCTCAAGCGCAACTCGCTCGGACTGGCGCAGAATCTCGGCGGCTCGGGCGCGTCGTGCGTGGTGAGCATTTTGGGGAACGTATGACCGGCACAGTCTACACTGAAACCGTCGTGCATTTGGCGCCCGAGGCCTTCGCCAAAGACGTCCCCTATCAGGTTGTGATCGTCACGCTCGAAGACGGTTCCCGTGTCACGGGGCGCGTAGCCGGCGATCGCGTCACCATCGGCGATCTGGTAGAGCGCGTGGATGTGCGTGACGGCGTCCCGTTTTTCCTAAGAGCTTCTTGCTAACCCACATGAAACTTGCTGACCGAATGAACCAGATTGGCGTGGAGTCCGCCTTCGAAGTGCTGGTCCGCGCCCGCGAATTGGAGCGGCAGGGCAAGCATGTCATCCACCTGGAAATCGGTGAGCCCGACTTTCCGACGCCGGCCCACATCGTCGAGGCGGCCAAGCGCGCGCTCGACGAAGGCCACACGCATTACGGCCCCACGCAGGGGCTGCCTGAGCTGCGCGAGTCCGTGGCCCGCTATGTCTCAACTACGCGCAATATCCGCGTGGGGCCGAAGCATGTCTCCATCGTTCCCGGCGGCAAGCCCATCATCTTTTTCCCCATGCTGGCCTTGGTCGAACCGGGCGACGAAGTCATATACCCCGATCCCGGATTCCCGATCTACGAATCCATGATCCGGTTCACGGGCGGCCTGCCAGTGCCAATTCCGCTGATCGAGGAGCGCGGCTTTTCGTTCGATCTCGATCTGCTGCGCAAACGCCTCTCGCCCAAAACAAAGCTGCTAGTGCTCAATTCGCCGCAGAACCCCACCGGCGGCGTTATTCCTCCCGAAGATATCCGCGCCATCGCCGGCTTGGTGCGTGATCGCGACATGATGGTGCTCTCCGACGAAATCTATTCGCGCATCTATTACGGCGAAGCGCCCGTCTCCATTGCCAGCCTCCCGGGCATGCTCGAAAAGACCATCATCCTCGACGGCTTTTCCAAGACCTACGCCATGACCGGCTGGCGCATGGGCTACGGCGTGATGCCCGAATGGCTTGTAGACGCAATCAACAAGCTGATGGTCAATTCGAACTCCTGCACCGCGACCTTCACGCAACGCGCCGGGATCGCGGCGATAGACGGGCCGCAGCAGCCTGTGGACGCCATGGTGGCCGAGTTCCGGCGCCGGCGCGACGCTTTCTGCGCGGGCCTCAACCAGGTGCCCGGTTTCCGCTGCGCGCTTCCGGGCGGTGCTTTCTACGCCTTCGCGAATATCACGGGTACGGGCATCGGCTCGAGAGAACTGGCCGATTTCTTGCTGTACGATGCCGGCGTCTCCTGCCTGAACGGCGGCGCGTTCGGCCAATTCGGCGAAGGCTACATTCGCTTCAGCTACGCCAATTCCTACGAAAACCTGATGCTGGCCGTCGAACGGATCAAGACGGCGGTAGCCAGCCGCTTGCCGGTAGCGACACGATAGCCGATCAGTTCGTGCCCAGCCAGTAGCCAGGTCGCGAAAAAGTTTTCGCGCCGGGCTTATCCACTTCGACTTTGACGCTGTGGTAACCGGATTCGGTCGCGTCGGCGTAATAGCTCAGCAGATATGCGCTCCGCAGCTCAAGACCGATGGTGGCGATCGCGTCTTCCAATTCCTTCTGCTTGCGGAAATGAAGCTCCGTTCCGCCGGTGGCCGCGGTCAGGATGGAGAAGGGATCGGCATGCCTTTCCGCATGACTGCCGCGCCGGAGGACCGCAACCAGATTGCCGAGATCCACACCGCCTTTGAGGCCGCCCTTCTCACCCCTGGAAACTCCCTCAAGAGAAAAAGTGTCCGACACGAACGCCTTGCCGAACTCCGGAAGTGCGAGAGCGTAAACAGCGACGTTTTCCCGCTCGGCCTGGTCCCTGAGGGCCGGGAGAGGCGACTCGCTGCCGATGTCCACCGGCTGGCCGATGAAAACCAGGACACGCGCACGCGAACCCGGACGTTCCCTCAAGAGAGAAATCGCGCGAAGTCCGGCATCGATCATCCGCGCCTTTCCGCCATCTCCAACAAGGTTCTTGAGCGCGGACTGGATGTCGCCTTTGGCGAACGGTTTCACAACTGCGACACCCTCGCCATAAATGATTACCGCCGCCTCGCCAGATCCGCCAGTGAGCAGAGTATCGACCACACTTCCAGACCTCGCAATGAAAGGAACGTAGGTCCGCACGTCCTGATTCGCCTGGATCGCAAGGATAACGGAAACCGGTGCCGCAGTGGAATCCAGCGTCACCCGTTGCTGCCGTCCGTTATCGAAAACGTGAAAATTCGCGCTTTGCAATCCGGTGATGAGCCGCCCTTGCTTGGAAAAAACCAACGTCGGAAGCGTCACGAGCCGCACAGGTACGCGTATAGTCGGCGCTTGCGGCGATTGGCCCAATATCATGGCCGTGAACAGCAGCAGGGCAAAACGCTTCATAAGTCTGTGGCGACTACTACGCCAGCAACGCGAGCGCCAAGTGCTTCTTGAGTATATTCAAACGCCTCGGAGAGCATGGTCTGTGAATTGTGCGCTCAGGTGTGGCCATAGCGTCCAAGTGAGCAACGGCGGTGCGGTCCACGGGCCGAGAAGCCCTTAACTTCACGGCTTCCGATACACCACCGTCCCGCCCTTCATAACCCAGCGCACTCCGTGAATCACTGCGTCGATATCTTTCGCGGGATCGCCGTCCACGGCGGCAATGTCGGCGAAATAGCCGGGGGCGATGGCGCCAATCTTGTCGTCCATTTTGAGGAGCGCCGCGCCGTTGGTGGTGGCCGCCGCCAGCGCTTCAAGCGGCGTCATGCCGGCCTTCACAAACCAGGCGAGTTCGCGCGTGTTCTGACCGAACATGGTAAACACTGCGTCCGAGCCCATCGCAAGAGGCACGCCCGACTTCCAAGCCCTTCGCGCGGTTTCGAGATTCCGCTCGACGAAGTCATTGAGCTTCGCCGCGATCTCCTGGCTATACCCGAATTCCTCCCGGTATTCCGCATAGTAGCGATTGTGATCGATCGTGGGGACGTAATAGATCTTGCGGCGCGCCATTCCCGCGATGGTCTCGTCGTCCATGCCGGTCGCGTGCTCGATCGAATCCGCGCCCGCCCGCATCGCGTCGCGTGCTCCATCGGGGCCGTACGAATGGACGGCCACGCGTTTGCCCAAATGATGTGCCACGTCGATGGCGGCTTTCAGCTCCTCGAACGTGAACGTCTGGTCGCCGGTCAGGTCCTGATCGCTGCCCGTCGAGCCGTAAATCTTGACAACATCCGCGCCTGCGCCGATCTGCTGTCGCACAACGCGCATCACTTCCGGAACGCCGTCGGCCTGCCCGGCGGGCGTCGGAACTCCGGGCCGCGCCGGACTGCTGCTCACGAAGAGCCCGTAGCCGGAAACGAACATCCGCGGGCCCATCATGGCGCCGCGATTGATCAAATCGCGCATGGCAATATCGGCGTAGTCGGACGCGCCCAGATCGCGCACCGTCGTCACGCCCGTCTCGAGCGTCTTACGCGCATTCTCCTGCGCCAGAAACACTGTCATCGCGACTGTGCGCGCGTTATTCTGCTCCCAGGGGCGCGTGCCCGCCGCCCGGTCCCACCAATAGGTCATGTGCGTGTGGACGTCGATCATGCCAGGAATCGCGGTAAGTTTCGAAAGATCGATCACCGCGGCTCCCGCCGGAACTTCCGCGCCGATGCTTCTCACGCGATCGCCCTCCACGACGATATATGCGTTCGTCCAGGTCTTACCCTTGCCGTCGATAATCCGGTCGAAGCGAATGGCGGTAATAGAGTCGCCGGCAATGGCGGTGAGGGAAAAAAACAGAGAGGCGAGCAATGCTGCTTTGCGCATGGAAATCAGGGTAACCTATCCCGCCCGGCGTGTTGTTCGTTGGAGGCCAGGCGCCCTAGTGTTAACCCGCATTCAACCAAAGATAACTTTCGCCCGCATTCGGACTGCGCCATACTCGCCTCATGGCGAGACGCAGCGTGCTGACGATCGCAGCGGTGGCCGGGCTTTTGATGGTCGGCTATGGCTCTGGATTCGCCCAGTCGGCCTGGCAGCAGGTTGTGGGCATCCTGGCGCTTCAGGGGAAACCCGTGGCCGCATCGCCGGCCATGCTTTCCGAGCACGAGGTGCAGGAACTCGGCAACATGACGCCACAGCAGCAGGCCGAGCGGCTGCTCGAACGCGCCACCAATCATTACGAAGGCGCCGCCGAGTGGATCGAAAAGAAGGCTGACTCATGGCGCGGATCGCTCGAACTGGCCGGTTCGCTGAATACCCTGATCACGTCCGCGCTCAATTCCAACGATCTCCGCGTGCGCGCGGCTGCGATCGAAGTGGATCTGGCCGCTTATAACGTCGAGAAAAAGCCCGAGAGCGTTCAAAGCCGCATCCAGTTGCTGGAGTCGGGCGAAGGCGATCGCGTCACCGCGCTCTGGCTGCTCGGTCTGCTGGGAAATCGCGGCGTGGAACCCCAGCGCGTCTTTGAAACGTTGCTCAAGTACACGCGCGACCCACAAGAGAACATCCGCCACTGGGCCGTCGAAGGCTTGGGCTATCTCGGGACTGACGCTACCATTGAGCCGCTCCTCGAGGTCTTCCGAACCGATCCATCGGCGGATGTGCGCGAGCGTGCGGCATGCAGCCTGGCTCAGTCCGGTATGCTTCAGCAATCGCAGCGCATGAAGGCCGCGCCGGCGTTTCTCAATTATCTGGAAGATTCGTCGCTTGACCCGACCACGCACCAGTGGGTGTTGCAAGCCTTGCAGGATATCAGCGGCCTGCGCCTGGGCGATGACCCGGACGCGTGGCGCCGCTGGTACGCCAGCCGCAAAGAATAAGTCACCGCAGCGTCACGATCGTGGCTCCCCAGCCACCTGCATCAGCCGGCGCATCCTCAAACGACTCGACAAATTCGGTCTTCGCCAAAACCCCGCGCACGATCTCTCTCTGTACCCCGATGCCGCGCCCGTGAATAATGCGCAGCGCGCGGAATCCCATCTTGCGCGCTTCCTCGATATAAGCTTCGACAATCGGCTTCACGTCGCGCGGCGGCACGGTGTGCAGATCGAAAACATCGGTGATGGGAATCCGGACAGGCTCGTCGCTCACACGAAGGCTTTGGATTTCAAAGGCTTGAACAATCTTGCAGGTTCCTAAAAATCAAAAAGCCCGGTCTGGCTCTACCAGACCGGGCTTCTCTCGATGCGGCTTACGCGCACCCGATGTCAGGCAACGTTCTGAGCCCGGTATCCTCTCAGAATCCCCTCGATCTGATCCTTCGCGTGAAGTTTCAGTTTTTTCAGCCGGACTTCTTCGATCTGCTGTTGCTCGGTCAGATACGGCCTTGACGCCAGATCCTCCAACTTGTGGGCCAAGTCGGTGTGCTCATCTACCAGGCGTCGAAAGCTTTCGTCCGTCTGCATCAGGTGCGCTTTCAGTTCTTCTTGTGCGTTTCGATCCATTCCAGGCATTCCTCCTCGATCGTGAGGTTGCCGCGCCGAGTCGATTACCAACGAAAAGGGCTCGGTGGGTAATCTGCACTAATTCAGTTTTGAAAGATGCGGCGAGTTTATCCCGCCCATTTGTGACGTTAACATGAATGAAACTTCATGACAATAGCCGATTCGGTCGGAGCGCTATAGTAATTTTCCCTTACGGAGTTCACCCGAAACCCTAAAGAGTGATAAAGCTGGCGCGCGGCCGCGTTAGATTGACGAACCTCTAGCCATACGGTACCCCGATAGTTATCGAGAATCTGGCGAATCAGCTCACGGGCCACACCCCGGCGGCGGCACGGCGGATCGACTGCGATATTGAGGACCTCGAGTTCATCCGGTGCCGTCTGCCGCGCGACCGCGAAACCGGTGATACGTTCGACCCCGGCCGGCATGCCTGCCGCGCCCGATTCCACGGCAATCAGGCACTGGTACTGCAGGTAATCCGTAGGCTTCCACTGTGCGGCCTGCCCTGAGGCGGCTTGAATGCGCCAGATCTCGTCCAGGTCGGATTCCGTTGCGGGCCGCGTCGAGATCACGGCTCGAACTTGACGTTGTTCTCGCCGGTCCACGCGAGCGCTTCTGGTACGCGCTCGGCCGGAGCGAGCATGGCCCAGTAACGCAGCCGAACGGTCGATTTCGCCGGGATCCAGCGATAGCCGGGCACGCCGAACAGGCTGCTGCGCCCGATCATCTGGCGCCGTGTTTCGGGGAACGGCGACGCGCCGAATTCCATGCCGCGCGTGAGCGTCCGGCTGCTCCAGGGTGCGCCCGTGCGGCTATGATTTTCTTCCCAAATTCCGAGCCATGGAAAATCGCTGCGTGTCCAGACGTAGCCGAACGCCAGTTTGCTCGCCGGTGAAAACGCCAGGAAATAGGCATGCTCGCGATGCGGGTCCATCAGGTGCGTGGTGAACCCGGCAGAGACCGCCGCGCTGTTATAGACCCGCAGATCCACGTGCCCGCCTGTGGTGCCGGGAACATTGGGCCAGTCGAAGTCGACACCCGCTTTCTGATAGGCGCCGCTTTGGCCGAAATCGCCCTCGAATACGCGTGAGCGCGTGGCTGAGGCGCGGAACTCGGTGCGCCCGCGTTCGAGAAACGGCGGGCCAAGCGTGGCGTGCTGCGTCCATGCTATGGGCCGGTCGGCGGCCGACAGATTTTCCAGCGTCTCGCGAATCTCGATCGAGCGCTCGCCGCCGAAACGGATCTCACGCTCGAAGGACAACTGCGCGATGGGAAACGGCGCCCGCTGAGTCAAGCGTCCGGCATCCGTCGAGACGTCATAACGCACCACCGACGCCTCCCCGTGCACTGTCATCCCGGCGGCGGCTTCCTCGGCCGATGGCGTGCCGAAAATATCCAGGCACAGGTTGTGACCCATAATGCCGGCCAGCAGTTTGCTTTCGGAATCATGGCCATACTCGGGATGCCGGGCGAGTTCGTAAGTCGAGGGCTCGATTGAAGGCCACGGCGGAATCCACAGTGGATTCACGCCGCTGGCTTTGTCGAGGATTTCGGCGATGTGTCCGCCTTCGTGCAGCACGGTCACGCGCAGGCGCTCATTCTCGATCGAAGACGCGCGCCGGCCATGAAAGTTGGCGTCGGGCATAAGGATCTATTATGCACCGCCGCGACTGGAAAAGACGGCTCTGACGGTGCGACTGATCGCGGCGAACTCATCCGCTGTTCGATATCCGAGACTGCTACTCGGCCGATCCGTCTTGTAATCCGCGCCAGATGTAGCAGCAGAATTCGTTAGCTTGGGCGAAGCCGGTTGCTGCCGCCCCCGGCCAGTATGACGGTGCGATGCCGTAACGTTAGAACCGATTATCCCCGGTCATCGTACGCTGGTAGTGTACTTGGCTCAGGAAACCCTGATCAGGTCAAACCAGTTGAAATCGCTGCTGTGGAATTCCAGGTTCAGTACGACGTCGAATTTCGCGGGTGCTAGATACCACATCACTTTATCCAAATCGTGCCACTCCATCCAAGGAGCCCCGCCATCTGTTTTTTCGCCCCACTTCTCGAACGGAATTCGTCCTTCGCGTTCCCATCTGGCCTTCGGATAGGCCAGTTCCATCCAGCGGCCGCCCACAGGCAGGTGCTCCAGCAGGGCTTGTGCTTCTAATCGAATAGCCTCAAGCGGCGCATTGATCAGCGAACCCGAGCAGTAAATCGCATCGTAATAGCCATCAAGGGCAGACAACGATGCCAAGTCTTGCATAAAACAAAACTCGCAATCTTTAAGGTTTTTCAGACGGCATAGGCGTCGCACAACTTCCACGTTTGATTCAACGAGATCAACGAAAGTAACGCGCGCTCCGTTTTCAGCGTAATGGACGGTATCGAAGGCCAGTCCGCAACCGAAATCAAGGATCCTTTTGCCGCGAAATACGTCTCTGTATAACGTTTGCCGCCAGCCTCTTCTGGGAAAGATGGAGGCATCCTTGAAGAACCCGGCCCATGCCGCCAGAAGATCGCCGTCTGGCCATCGCAGCAGATCCGAGGAAAGTACGCGATTCATTTGCCCAGCCGGTACCTCATTCCACTTCTGGCGGAGGATGCCGAATGTTTGCCGTAGCGAACTGTCGTCGTCGCCCCCAACGGCGAATTTTGATAATTGATCCATGTACTTCCTCTCGAACCCCGGTCCGACGATAACTGGCTGCCACCAGGCTATCGTCATTTCAACCCGGATATGATCGACCACGTATGAGGTGCTCATGTCAGCCTCATACGCTGGCTCCACTTGATGGATCGGTACTGGGGCAACCTCTCGCTTTTCGCCCTGGAGCGCGAAGGTACACATAAGGACCGCGAGAAAATAGCTCGCCGGCCGACTGTACATTTGGCGCGTCAAAGTATCACACGAATGCTGACCCGGCAATCTACTATTGGCAGCGCGGTCCGTTTGAAGAGCTACACGAAATAATCTTTCACTTTTTCGAAAATGCCTTTTTCAGCGGGCCGGTTGTCCGCCGGCAAAGTTTCACGCAACTGCTCGAACAATTTCTTCTGTTCGCGCGAAAGCTTCGTTGGGGTTTTCACGTCGAGGTGCACCACGATGTCGCCGCGCGCGTTGCCGTTCACATGCGGCACGCCTTTATGGCGGATGCGCAACTGGGCGCCGGATTGCGAGCCTTCGGGAATTTTGAGCTTGTGCGGCTCTTCGAGCGTCGGAATTTCGATCTCGGCGCCGAGCGCCGCTTGCGCGATGTTCACCGGAATGGTGCAGTGCAGGTCATACTCGTGGCGCTCGAAGAACGAGTGCTCTTTGACCTTAAGCACCACGTAGAGATCGCCGTGCGGACCGCCATTCGCCCCCGGCTCGCCTTCCTGCGCCAGGCGCATACGAATGCCATTATCCACGCCCGCCGGGATGTTTACTTTGAGCTTCCGCTGGACCTGCTTGTATCCCTGGCCGTGGCATTGCTTGCACGGCGTGCGGATGATCTGGCCCGACCCGCCGCATTGGCCGCAGGTCCGCCGCACGGAGAGGAAACTTTGCTGGTACACGACCTCGCCGCGGCCATGGCACGCCGGGCAAGTGGTAGCGCCCGTGCCGGGCTCGGCGCCCTTGCCGCTGCAGTGGTCGCAAAGTTCGGAGCGCGGCACCTGGATTTCAGCCGTCATGCCGAAAACCGCCTGTTCGAACTGAATCTCGAGATCGTAGCGAACATCCTGGCCGCGCTGCGCCCGCGTGCGCCGCCGCCCACCGCCCCCGGTCGACCCGAAGAGATCGCCGAAGCCGAAAAAGTCGCCCAGAATATCGCTGAGATCGAAATTGTTGGGGTCGAATCCTTGCGCCGCGCTCTGCACGCCCTGATGCCCGAAGCGGTCGTACGCCGCGCGCTTTTGGGGATCGCTCAGAATGCTGTACGCTTCGGCCGCCTCTTTAAATTTTTCTTCAGCCGTGTGATCGCCCGGATTCACGTCGGGGTGGCACTCTCGCGCAAGTTTGCGGTACGCGCTCTTGATCTGCTGGTCGTCAGCCTCCCGGCTGATTCCCAGGACTTCGTAATAATCTCGTTTGGTCACAGGCATGGCTCAGAGGTCAGGAAGGCCGGACGGCCACTTTGACCATGGCGGGCCGCAACAGCTTGCCCTTGAAGGTGTAGCCCTTCTGGAATTCGGCCAAAACGGTTTGATCTTCGGCCTCGTCGGTCTCCACTCGCTCCACCGCCTGGTGCAGGTTCGGATCGAAGGTCTTGCCCACCGTATCCATCGGTTCGAGGCCCGTTTTCTTTAGTGTTTCGTACATCCGGCTATAAATCAGCTCGATGCCCTTCGCATAATTCGCGTCCGCGGTCTCCACTTTGAGGGCGCGATCGAAATCGTCCAGGATGGGCAGCATTTCCCGCACGAACTCCATGCCGGCGTATTGCAGGAAATCCGAGCGATCGCGCTCGGCGCGCTTCCGGAAATTATCGAAGTCGGCCTGCCGGCGCAACAGGCGGTCGTGCAATTCGGCTTTGTCGGCAGCCAGCCGGTCGCGGTCGGCTTTTAGGGCCGTGACCTCCGACGCCAGATCGTCACCAGCGGCGCCCTCGGCCGGCGAATCCGCCGTCCTTACGTCAGGATCTTGATTCTCGTTCGCCACAATTTCAGATTAGCAGATGCGTCCAAAAGTATTTGAGGACGCGCCTAAGTTGGGAGGCTTTCAAAAGCGCGGCCGATGTGCAGCACCGCCGACATGGCTTTTTCGTAATGCATGCGCATAGGACCGAGTACCGCCACCCGCGCCAGCACGCCGCTGGGCAGCGGGAATGTCATGCCGATCAGCGCCAGTTCCTTCATCGACGGGTGCGCCTGCTCCAGGCCGACATGCACGCCAATCTCGCCGGCCGGCTGCTCGAGGAAACGGTCCAGCAGCTCGAGCAGACGTTTCTTTTCCTCGAGTGCGCGGAACAAATCCCGCATGCGCTCGCGCGTAAGGTGAAGGTCGATGCTGACCAAGTTGGACGCGCCTTCCATATGGACTTCGGGCGCCTGATCCACCTCGAGCAGACCCTTCTGATAAAACACCGTCAGCCGGCGCAAAGTAGCGTCGTAGATAGCGCGTTCTTCCTCAAACCGGCGCATCAGCTCGCGGCGCGCGTCGCCCAGCATCCAGCCGCTAAACTGGTGGTTGACGTAATTGCGGAGCGAGTTCAAGTCGTCTTGCGAAAGCGGCTCGTCGACCAGCACTACCCGGTTGTGCACCACGTG
>DATLVQ010000456.1:0-13670 GCA_035577325.1 Bryobacteraceae bacterium
CCAGATTTGCGTAGTGCACGATGCGGCCCTGCTTGAGAATCAACACTTCTTCGCAGGTCTCTTCGACGTCGCGCAGCAGGTGCGAACACAGGATGATATTCATTTCGCCCGATTCGCGCATCTCGCGAATCAGCCGGATCATGCGCTGGCGGGCTGGGGGATCGAGGCCGTTCGTCGGCTCATCGAGGATCAGCAGCTTCGGCCCGTGCGCGATAGCCTGGGCCAGCTTGGCGAGCTGCCGCATCCCGAGCGAATAGGTTCCCACCTTGCGATAGCGTGCTTCACCCAGGCCGACATAGAACAGCGCTTCGTGCGCCCGCTCGAGCGCAGCGTCGCGCGGCAGTCCGGAAAGCTCGGCCATCAGGCACACATAGGAAACCGCACTCATCTTGGCGATGAATGCGTCGTTCTCGGGCATGTAGCCGGTCAGATTGCGAATCGCGCGGATATCGTTGCGAACGTCGCGGCCGAAGATGCGCGCCGTGCCCGCAGCGGGTTGATGAAAGCCGAGCAGCGTATTAATGAGCGTCGATTTCCCGGCCCCGTTCGGCCCGAGCAGTCCAATCGTGCGGGCGGAGAGCGTGCAGCGCAAATCGTCGAGGATGCGCCTTCCGCCCAGATCTACTGTCAGGCCGTCGAGTTCGATAACAGGCGTCATTGCACGGGTCGCATGCGCAGTGTTTTCTCGAGCACGTTTGGAATCTGGAACGGGCCGCCGGTTCCCGCCAGTGCGTCCAGGTTCACGCCGAAGAAACTACCGGTGGAAGCTACCTCGATCCGGTCCGGCTGCCCATAAACGTAAATCAACGTCGGCGCCACGTTGGCTTTGAGAGTGTCAAGAGCCTTCTGCTGTTCGGGAGTCAGAACGCCGGTCGCACTCAGCGTTCCGGCCAACGGACCGGACACCTTAGAGAAGTTCTGATAGAGAATCGCCGAAAAATTGCTGTAGCCGTCGCGGCCGAGGAGCGCTCTAAATCCGGCCGAGCGCGTCAGCGTAAAGCCGGTTGCCCGCTGACTGATGGCTTGCCCCAGCAGCGCCGGACTCGCAGCCGCCACCAGGTAGCCATCGACGAACGTATAGTGGACGCCGACGAGCGATTGCGGCGACTGCAGCGAGTGATAGATCCTGCCACCTACCTGTGCTTGTGTCAGATTCACGTTCGCTCCCTGATGCACGCTGTTGACTTTGGCAATCAAGGTTTCGATGGTGTGCTCGAGGCGCGCGGAATCGTAGACCTCGATGGCGAATTTCCATCCCGGCACCGGAAGTATGGGGCCGTCGACGGCGAATGCGACTTCCCCGCCCAGCGGCCCGGCCAGATCGTCCAGCACGCTGATTCCGGCCTGCGCCTCAAAACTCGCCAGCCCGTTCGCGAAGCTGGAATCCGTCGCCTGCAGCACGCCGAATAGCTCCTGGAGCGCGGCCCGCGGCTGCTTGACGACGAATGCCGTCACGAAGCTGGCGTCCGGTGAAATGAAATCGAGGGCTCCCATGGGCGCCGGCGAAGCCAGCCAGGCGGCCACGCCGCGCCGGGGTTGAGCAAACGTCACTGTCGCGCGGTTCTCGGTCTTGCCGCCCGTCTCTTTCCGCTCGACAACCAGGTGCTGCATATCCAAAACCCCGAGCTGGCTCAACATTGCATTGTCCGTATGCGCGGCCCGCGGCTCCGCTTTCCGCCGCTCGTTCTGTTGTACGGAAGACGGCAGGATTTGTTCCATGTCCGCGCAGATTAGCCAAGCGGCGCCGGCGCGGTACGAATCCGCGATGCGCTGGTAGAAAGCGGTCTTCGAAAACGCTCCCGACCCAGGTTGCCTGATCAGCGCGCCGACCACGCGCAGATTCGCCGGGTCCGGCGACACCACCACGACGTTGTTCATAAGCAGCACGAACGCTCCGTGTTGATTGCCCGCAGCCGGCAGATTGGCAAGATCTTCCACTACGGTCAACCCCGCACCGCCGGAGATCTGCGCCACCTGCCTTTGCAAGTATTCGCGAAAGCCGGAGCCCGTGACTTCCGCCATAGCCACCGGTGTGTGCAGCCCGTCCGGCCCGCCCTGCGCCATGGTCATAACGACTTCGTTACCCAGATAACCGCTGAACCCGCGCACAGTATCCAGCACCTGCTGCAGCTTCGCCTGTGACTGCTGCCGGTTCCACCAGTCGCGTAGAACTGCGCTTTGGTTGAGGCGTTCCTCGAAAATGCGCTGTGCGTCGCCCAGCATGCCGCCGATGTTGGGAATCGCCACATAGAGAACTGTACCGTCCGGCGCGAGATCGAGCAGCTTCGAGGAGTAGCGCAGGCCGGGACCCGGCACTTGCTCTAACTGCTTCTGCATGATCGCGAATTCGCCCAACAGTGCCAGGTACTGGTCCGGATTCTGGCTCCATGCGATCTCGTCTTTGATCGGTACCGGCAACATGGTAACGTCGGTTGCAACCTGCTGGCCGGGGTGCAGGAGCTCAGTCTGGCTCGCCCTGTCCACCTGTACTTCGCCCTGAAACACCGAAACGCGCGACCCTTTGGTGCCGCGGTCCACGGCGAATACCGTCCCCTTCACCGACACCAGGCAATCGTTGGTCGCGACATACAGCCTGCCCGTGCGCTGCTTGGCGGCTTGCACGATTACGCTGCCCCGTTCCAGGTGGATTGTCGTCCCACTGTACTTGCGCGAAAGGGAAAGATCAGAGCGTTCGCGTATCTCGACCAGCGATCCGTCAGCCAGCCGGACCGTGGCGCCTGCACCGCGCGCCGTGAGAATTTCTTCACGCTCTCCGAGTTCCGCTCCAACTTGAATGGGAAAGTTGCCCATATCCGAAACGCGATAGAGCACCCCCCTGGCGCTCTGCACCACGCCGCGCGGACCGCCGGGGGCGGGCAGCAATTGATCGCGCCCCTGCCACGCACCGAACCCAATGCCGACCACGAGAGCGGCTGCAAGCGCCCATTTCGCAAAGGGACTCGCGAATCTCGACCGGCCGGCGCGCGGCCCGAGTTCGACCACCTTGCCCGATCGCATGGTGTTCAGAGCGCCCCGGCAGGCAGGGCAGCCGTGAACATGGTCTTCGAGCAGCCACACTTGCGCGTCAGGGGCCTGCTTGGCCAGATAAGCGGGCATGCGCGACCGGAAGTCGGCGCACGTCCTAAGCGTCGCGCTCGCACCTGCCTCGGCGCTCACGCTCCGGGACACGTTGGCCCAGACGCGGGCGGCCGCCTGCCCGGTCGCGACTGCGTCCAGTTCGTCGGCGCGGATTTCGGCGACGGCCCTGTCCAAAATCTGATCGGGGTGATTGCGTTCGGCACTCATGATCGTTCTCCCATGAAACTGCGGACTTCTTCTTCCAGGCGCGTGCGCGCCCGGTGCAACGTGACCGCAACGCCGGCGGTTGAAAGATCCAGCAGGCTTGCGATTTCAGGGTTTGAATAGCCTTCGAAATAATGCAGAGCGAATATTTCCGCCATTTGTGGCGGCAGGTGCGCAATGGCGCGCCGGACCAGGCTGCACATTTCACGCGTTTCGTGCTGGCGATCGGGCCCGTCATCCGCGGCTGCTGGCAAGCACGAGGCGTGCGTATCGATCGACATTTGCTTGCCTTCGCGGCGCGCTCGCACCAGATCGAGCGCCGCATTGACCGCCGCGCGGTGCAGATACGCCGGCACATTTTCCATCGGCGCGGAATCCGCGCGCCGCGACAGCAGCCGTGTGAAAACCGTCTGCAGCACGTCTTCGGCGTCGGTGGCATTGCCGGTGACGCGGTACGCCGCGCGCATCACGGTGACGTGGTGCGCCTGAAAAAGTCTACCCAGCTCAGCGAGTTGCCCGCCGGCAGCGGGCGGTGGCGGCGACTGGTCCATTACGGCCTGCAAGCTTCCCATACACACATATGACTGTGCGCGGGCGCGATTATTACACGAATGGTACGGGAAAAGTCGGAGAATCGTTCGGTTAGGCAGCTTGGCTCAGGCGCCGGACACCGTGGGCCGCCCGCTGGCTCTTATTTCCCGCGGAAAGCGGCTTTACGTTTCTCCCGAAAGGCCGCGACCCCTTCGCGAAAGTCGTCCGACACGTAACAGGTCTGCTGCGTGACCGCCTCAAAATCCAGCGCCTCGGCGAGGGTGTGCGATTCGCCATAAGTGACCGCGCGCTTGATCCCCGCATAAGCCAGACCTGGACCGGAGCGCAGGATGGTAACCCATTTCTCTACCACCTCGTCCAGTTCCTTGAGCGGCACAACGGCGTTGACCAGCCCCCACTCCGCGGCCTGCTGCGCATCGATGATGGCGCCCGTGATCATCCACTCGAACGCTTTGGGATAACCGATCATGCGCGGTAGAAAGTATGTGCTGCCGCCATCGGGGATCAAGCCGATTTTGCTGAACACCTGGCCGAACCTGGCTTCGGGCGTGGCGATCCGGATATCGGCCGCGAGCGCATAATTGCACCCCACTCCCACGGCGTGACCGTGCACGCGCGCGATCACGGGCTTGGGCATTTCGCGCAGCGCCAGGATCGTGGGATTGACCACGCGGCGCAGGAAATCGGTGACATCGCCGCCGCCGGGTTTCGAAGTGCTCAGATCGGCGCCCGCGCAAAAGGCATCAGCTGCGCCAGTCAGAATGACGACCTTGCTTTCGTCACGCGCGGTTTCCTGCACGACTTCCAGCAGGCGTTCCGAGGTGGCGCGATCCACGGCGTTGCGGCGTTCGGGCGCGTTGAACGTGATGCGTTTGACGCCATCTTGCAGGCTCACCTGCAGTCTTGGTTCTTCGGGCATAGGGCAATCTTATCGGAAGATAGACTTCGAAATCAGGGCATGCACGCCCTTGTTGCCGTCAACAAGTTGCGTAATGGCCAGATCCACGGCAGAGCTGATCAGCATGTAGGCATCGTCGCGCGACAAGTGTTTTTCCGCGACCAGGAAGTCGATCATCTCGAGCACCGCCAGCCGCGTGGCTTCGCGCAGGTCCTCGTGCAGACCCATGGTGATGTAGTGCGTGGGCGTTTCGCCCCGTGGCCAGCGCAGGTGAAGATCTTTACGCACGATGAACTGAAAGACACCTGTAAGGGAGGTTTCGAGGGCCGTGATATCCACCTCACCGTTGCCCTGCGCGGCGTGTCCGTCGCCCACCTCGAATAGCGCACCGCGCGCGTGGACTGGAATGTACAGCGTCGTACCCGCGATCAACTCCTTGTTGTCCAGGTTGCCGGCGTGGAACCACGGTGGAGCGCTGCTGATGCGGCCCGAAGCCTCCGGCGGCGCGACGCCCATACTTCCAAAGAATGGCCGCAGCGGAATTTCGATCCGGTCCGAAAAATGCGCCACCATGCGGTCGCGGTCGAGCGCAACGATCTTCATGCGCGAATAAGGAAACTCATCCGGCAGGAAACCAGAGCCTGGCCGGAAGCCATTGTACGAATACGGAATGGCGAGCCGGATCGCCTGGATGCGCACTTCGAGAGTATCGCCTGGCTCCGCGCCTTCGATGTAGACCGGACCGGTGAGAATGTGCCCGCCCGGCCCTTTATCGGTGACTTCCTTGTAGATCGCGCGCAGCGACGGCTCGATCTGATCCGCCGCGACGCCCGCTGCCGCAAGGCGCTCGGGACTGTTCGTGATCACGGTTTCGATCTCAACCGTGTCGCCGGAGCGCACACGCAATGCGGGTGGAGCGCTCGCGGAATAATAGCCCCAAACAACCGTCTTGGGACCGGCCTTCAACTGATGGGTGACGGGCCGCTGGGCGAAAGAAGTAGTGGCGAGGAACGTGGCGAAAAAAAAGATGCATGCTCGCATAGCGCACATCATTCTACACGGCGCGGCTAGCGGGATAATTCCTGCAACCTGACGCACTCGGCTCTCTTCCCCTGCAAACCGGGTTGATCGAGCGCGCCGCACAGAGTAGAGTGGCTTAGGGAGTTTCCTGTGAGTTTTTCCGCTCTATTGCATTCGGTCAGTTATTCGGGTTCCTGGGGACAGGCGCATTTGACGCTCGATGCCTTCATCGACAAGGCCGCAGATCTCGGTTACGAGGGCGTCATGCTAATGGCCAAGCGGCCGCATCTTTCGCTGCTCGACTATGGCGCGAAAGAGCGAGCCCATCTGCGCAAGCATCTTGAAAAGCGGAAGCTGCGCGATCTGTGCATCGCCGGCTACAACAATTTCTCGGGCGATCTGGAGCACGGCGAGGTGCCGCAGCGCGAAATCCAGATTCACTACCTTACCGATCTGGCGCGGCTCGCGCACGATCTCGGCGGAAGCCTGCTGCGCATTTTCACGGCCTACGAGAACCCCGCAGCGGGCTACACGGCGCAATGGAACCTGGTGGTGGCCGCGCTCAAAGAGTGCGCCCAACGCGCCGCCGAGTTTGGCGTGACGCTCGGTGTGCAAAATCATCACGATATCGCCGTAGGCTACGAGAGCCAGTACGATCTGATCCAGGCCATTGGCGAGCCCAATTGCAAAGCCCTGTTCGATGCGTGGGCCCCGGCGCTGCACGGTGAAGATCTGGAAACCGCCGCCAGGAAAATGGCGCCCATCACGTCACACACGACTATCGCGGCGTACCAGAAGCGGCCGCGCTACCATTATGATTCCGCCGTGGTGAATTACACCTCGCTCACGCCCTACATCCAGGCCGTGCCCATCGACGAAGGCTTTATCGATTACCGCAAGTTCCTTGGCGCCCTGCGCGCGGGCGGCTTTCACGGCAGCATTGCGTACGAAATGTGCTCCCCGCTGTTGGGCGGCGGATCGATGGAGAACCTCGACCGCTACGCCACGCGCTTCCTCGAATTCATCCACGATTTCCGCGGGCGCTCCGGTTCGGTCGCCGCGGATTGAAATTTGCATCGGAACGCATGCCATCACTTTCGGACAACCAAACTATGAATCGCAGAACGTTCATCCAATCCTCAGCCATTGCCATGGCCTCCGGCATGACCGCGCGGGGCGCCAACGATCGCATCAACGTCGCCGTGATCGGCGTGCGCAGCCGCGGCCGCGACCACATCACCAGCTACGCCAAGCTTCCGGAAGCGCGCATCGCCGGCATTTGCGACATCGATCAGGCGCAGATCGAGCGCGCCGTGGCGTTCACCGACAAGCTCACCGGCTATAAGCCGCAGAAAACATACCAGGACATTCGCAAGCTTCTTGAAGACAAAGATATCGATGCCGTCTCCATCGCCACGTGCAATCACTGGCATGCGCTCGCCACGATCTGGGCCTGCCAGGCAGGCAAAGACGTCTACGTGGAGAAGCCCGCCAGCCATGAAATCTGGGAAGGCCGCAAAATGGTGGAGGCGGCGCGCAAATATAACCGCATGGTGCAGGTTGGCATGCAGAGCCGCACCACCGCCCATAAGATTAAAGGGATGCAACTGCTGCACGACGGCGTGATCGGCAAAGTCTATATGGCCAAAGGCCTGTGCTTCAAGCGCCGTAAATCGATCGGCCATTCGCCCGACGGCCCCGTGCCACCAGGCGTCGACTACAACACCTGGCTCGGTCCGGCGCCCATGCGCCCGTTCAATCCCAATCGCTTCCACTACAACTGGCACTGGTTTTGGGACACAGGCAACGGAGACATCGGCAACCAGGGCGTGCACGAGATGGATATGTGCCGCTGGGGTCTCAACAAACACACGCTGCCGGAAACGGTGTCGTCCGAAGGCGGAAAGTTTGTCTACAACGACGATCAGGAAACGCCGAACACGCAGCTCGCTGTTTTCAAATACGACGACTGCGAACTCCAGTTCGAGGTGCGCGGCCTGATTACCGGCGGTGAGAGCAGCATCGGCTATGCGGGCGATAATGCCGGCTTTGTCGGCAACCTGTTCTTCGGCAGCGAAGGGTGGATGTCCATCGACCTCAATGGCTATCAGATTTATCGCGGCGAGGATCGCAAATTGGCTGAGCAGATGAAGTACACCGAGGCCATCGAGTGGGACACCACGCCGCACATCCAGAATTTCCTGAAGGCCGTGCGCAGCCGCAACCACAAAGACCTGACGTGCGATATCGAGGAGGGCTATCTCTCGGCCGCGCTGGTCCACATGGCGAATATCAGCTACCGCACCGGCCGCAGGCTGCACTTCGATCCAAAGGCCGAGCGGTTCGTTAACGACGACGAGGCCAACAGCTATATCACGCGGAAATATCGGCCGCCTTTCGTGGTGCCGGAAAACGTCTAGGACGTTTCCGTAACGGATAGGCCGTCTGCCGGTACTACTTGCAGCTCATTTCGATCAGCCGCTCGGCGTGCTTGAGCGCTTCGCTCGTCAATTTCTGGCCGGATAGCATGCGGCCGATCTCGCGCGTGCGCGCCTCACCGTCCAGTTCCGCGACGGTTGCCACTGTGCGCCCCTTCTGCTCATGCTTTTCGACTACATAATGATGGTCGGCGAAGCAGGCGATCTGCGCCAGATGCGTCACGCAGAGCACCTGGTTCGCCGCCGCAAGCTTTTTCAGCCGGCGCCCGACGCCTTCCGCCACCCCGCCGCCGATGCCGGCGTCCACTTCATCGAACACCAGC
Organism: Bryobacteraceae bacterium; assembly: GCA_035577325.1. Taxonomy (GTDB): domain Bacteria; phylum Acidobacteriota; class Terriglobia; order Bryobacterales; family Bryobacteraceae; genus QHXW01. Next base: position 8,535 of record DATLVQ010000456.1, read on the forward strand.
GTGCGGACTGAGCCGCTGCCGCGGGCCGGCGGCCCCAAACACGTCTTCAGGGCCAGCGCGATGCGTGAAATTTCGCCGCCGGACGCGATTTTCTCTATGGCCTTCGGCGCTTCGCCAAGATTCGGCGACACTAGAAATTCGACTGCGTCGTTGCCGGAGGCCGAAGCTTCCGCTGCGTGCACGGCAATCTGAAAAACTGCCCGCTCCATAGCGAGCGACGCCAGCTCCGCTTCCACGCACTTGCCAAGCCTGGCTGCCCCTTCCTTGCGGCGCGCGCTTAGCCTCGCCGCAAGGGCTTCGTATTGTGAACTCACCTTCCGCCGCTCGGCGCGCAGCGCTTCCATTCGCTCGCCCGCGTGTTCGACCGCATCCATATCGCGCGTGACCTGCGCAAGATAACCTAGCACGTGCTCCACCGTCGCCCCGTACTTGCGCTTGGCCTTATCGATGGCGGCCAGCCGCGTTTCAATCTCTTCGAGCCGTGCCGGATTCGCCTCGAGCGAGCTCAAATAATCGCGCAGCGCGTATGAAGCCTCTGTCAACGCGATTTCGGCCGGCCTGAGCGTTTCCCGAATTTCGCCTAGCGCCGCATCGATGCGCGCCAGCTCATCCAGCTTCTTCGCCGCCAGTTTTGCCAGTACCGTCGCCGATTCCGGCGATTCATACAGCGCTGCGTAGGCCGCGCCGGCGGTTTCGAGGATCCTGCCCAGGTTCTGCAGCACGCGACGCTCATTCTCCAGCGCCGTGTCTTCTCCGCTCTGCAAGCGCAGGCTCTCGATTTCCCGCCGCTGGAATTGCCATAAATCCAGTAGCCGCAGCGTTTCCTGTTCGCCGCGCTCCATCTCGGCCAGAGCCGATTCCACCCCCCGCAGCGCGCAAAAGCTCTCGGCCGTTTCCGCCGCCAGCTTCTGCGCGCCCGCGAACAGGTCCAGCATCTCGCGTTGCGTTTCCGCGGAAAATAGAAGTTGCTGGTCGTGCTGTCCGTGAATATCTCCCAGGTGCGGCGCCAGATCTTTAAGTAGCGCCACAGTCGCCGGCCGGCTGGCTACAAACGCGCGTGATTTCCCTCCCGACAGCACTTCGCGCTCGATCAGCAGCTCGCCATCCTCGATCTCGAATCCGGCCGGTTCGAGCAGAGCGCGAATTTTTGTACTGTCCCGTAAGTCAAAAATACCGGCAACGCGCGCCCGTTCTTCACCCGACCGGATCATATCCGCAGAGGCACGGCCGCCGAGTAGCAGCCCCAGCGCGTCCACCACAATCGACTTACCGCTGCCGGTTTCGCCCGTCAGCAGATTCAGCCCCGCATGAAAGCGCACGCGCAAACGGTCGACCACGGCGTAGTTCTCGACCGTCAGCTCCAACAGCATGCAGCCGATTATACGAACTTTGATCGTCCACCCGGAGCCCGCGCGCGCGTCCCGCCGCGCATCAAACATTTCTGCGCCGAAATGTTCTTTCGAGCGCCGATTTGTGGCGAGCCCGCGCGCTTCTTATGCTACATTTGCAATTAAGGAGACAGTTTGGTTTTAGCTATCCCCGCACTCTTGCTGCAAGTGACGTTATGGGAGATGGCCGGCCGGGCCACCCCGCTGACATTTGCAATTCTACTGGTTTTATTGATCTTTTCGATCTTTTCCTGGACCATCATTTTTGCCAAGTGGGGTACGTTTCGCGGGGCCAGGCGAGCCAACGCCAGATTTCTGCGGGCGTTCCGGAAAGCCAATGGCCTGGATGCGATTGGAGTAGCCAGCGAACAGTTCCGCCCGGCTCCCCTGGTCGCGCTGTTCGACTTCGGCTACGAGGAAGTGAGCCGCCAGGTGAAATCCCGCGGCACAGTCAACAATACCGTCGCGATCGAGCGCACTTTGCAGCTCGGCACGAGCGAAGAGCTGGCCAAACTGGAGCGCAGCATGGGCTGGCTGGCCACAACAGCCTCGGTTAGTCCTTTTATCGGACTGCTCGGAACCGTCCTCGGCATTATCCGCTCCTTCGAACAACTGAGCTTGCAGGGCACCTCCAGCCTGCGCGCCATCGGTCCCGGAATTTCGGAAGCGCTGATTGCCACCGCCGTGGGCCTGTTCGCGGCTATTCCGGCAGCGGTGGCGTATAACCACTTCGGCCACGTGATCAAGGAAATGGGTGCCCGCATGGACGACTTCACGCTCGAATTCCTCAATTTGACCGAACGCACCTACGGGGAGTGAGTGTATGGCGATCACCGTCAACAGCGGGGGCACATCGGGCCGGCGGCGGTTCCACGGAACGACTGCGCTTTCTGAAATCAACGTCACCCCATTCGTCGACGTCGTACTCGTACTGCTCATCATCTTCATGATGACCGCGCACGTGATGGATTCCGGCATCGAGGTTGACGTGCCAAAAACCAGATCGGTTAAAGAGAGCGTCAAGGACCTGCCGATTGTAAAGCTCACGGGGGGCGGCGAAATCTACCTCAATGAGAAGCCGGTCAATATCAATCAGCTCGGTGAAGTCCTAAAGAGCCGTTACCGCGGACAGGCTGCCTATCTCAAGGCCGACAAGGCCGCCACTTGGGAACTCGTTGCGCACGTGATGAGCGCGCTCGGCGAGGCCGGGATTCAGGTGAATGCCGTGACGCAGCCGGAGGATTCCGCGGATAAACGAGGGCGGTAATGGCGCCTCACGTCGACATCCTCGACCAGCCGGAGTCGCTCAGCAAGCCGCTGGTCGGCTCGATCGCGCTGCACATTTCAATGGCCGCGGCGGTGGTTGTATTTTCGATCGTCGGCGGGCAGCGTGAGTTCTGGGGCGACCGCAACGCAGGCGGCGGCTCCGCCATGCTGATCAATACCGTACGCCAGTTGCCGATGCCTGCCAACAGCGGCGTCGTCAACCCAGTCGCCAACGACACTCGTTCCGAAGCTCCCGAACCCAAGCCCGAACCTGTCAAGAAGACCGTGGTGAAGGAGCCGGAGCCGGACGCCATTCCCATCCCCAGCCGCAGCACGCCGAAGAAACCGTCACCGCGCGCCGCCAGCATCAATAAATATCGTGACAAGCAGAACGATCAGCCCAATCAGATCTACAGCACCCAAGGCCAACGCCTGGTTACCAACCAGATCGGGCAACCCGGGTCTGGCGGAATTGGCGTGGGCAAGGGCTCGCCGTTCGGCGACCGCTACGGGTACTACGTGGATATTTTGCGGCAGAAGGTGGCCCAGCATTGGCGCACCGGCGATGTCGATCCGCGTATCCGCATGGCGCCGCCCGCCGTCGTGACTTTTACCATCCGGCGCGAGGGTTCGATTACCGGCGTGCGTCTCCTGCAAACCAGTGGCAACCTGGCGCTCGATCTGTCCGCACAACGCGCTATTGCCGATGCCGCGCCGTTTCCGCCGCTGCCGGTCGGCTACAGCGGCAGCGATGTTTCGATTGAATTTTGGTTTGAGCTAAAACGATGAATAAAAAATCATGGTTTACCGCAACCTTCGCCGTACTTTTCGGCATCATAGCTTTCGTCTGGGCGCAGGAAGGCTCGGTAGTTATCAAGATCGTGGGCTCGCAGCGGCCCGCGATCGCCGTGCCGGACCTCCGCGGCTCGGGCGCTGCACAAAATTTCATGGGCGCGTTCAACGACACGCTGTTCAGCGACCTCTCGAACTCGGGCCTGTTCGAAATGCGGCCCAAGGGTATGTACCCGCTGCAGGTGCCGCAGCGCCCCGATGAATTCCGCCAGCCGCCTCGCCCCGGCGCTTCGCTCGGCGGCCTGGCCCTCTCCGATTGGTCCGCCCCTCCCGTGCAGGCCAACTTCCTGACCACCGGCTACACCGCCGAACAAAATGGCCAGATCGCGCTTTATGGATGGTTGTTCGACGTGGGCCAGCCCGATATCGCCAACGCGCAGGTGGTGGGCAAGCGATATTTCGGAACGCTGGATGAAGCCGGCGCACGCAAGGTCGCGCACGAATTCGCGGCCGATATCCTGGCGCACTGGGGCGCCACTTCGCTCTACGGAACCAGGATCTACTTCGTCTCCGACCGCACCGGCCACAAGGAAATCTGGTCCATGGACCCGGACGGAACGAATCAAAAGCAAATTACTTCATTTAAATCGATCTCCATCATGCCCGCCGTCTCTCCCGACGGCTCAAAAATCGCTTTTACTAGCTTTGCGCGCGGAAATCCTGCTATATTTATACTCTCAACGGAGACGGGACGGCGGCTGTCCTTCTATAATCAGGTGGCATCGTTGAACGCCACGCCTGATTTCACGCCGGATGGAAAGCAGATTCTTTATGCTTCCTCGGCCAGCGGCTACGCCCAGATCTACGTAGCGAATTTGGATGGGAGCGGTTTAAAGCGAATCTCTTCCTCGCGCGCCATCGAGGTAGAGCCCAAAGTGAATCCGAAAACCGGGAACGATATTGTTTTCGTTTCCGGCCGCACCGGACCCCAGCAGATCTTCAGGATGAATTTCGATGGGACCGGCGTGGAGCGGCTCACGAACGGGGAGGGTGAGGCTTCCAATCCGTCCTGGAACCCCGACGGCCAGCACATCGCATTCTCGTGGACGCGGGGGTACGCAACCGGGAATTTCAATCTTTTTCTCATGGACGTAGCTACACGCCAGTACGATCAGTTGACGCACAGCGAGGGCCGCAACGAAAACCCGAGCTGGGCGCCCGATGGGCGGCACCTGGTATTTATGTCGACGCGCAGCGGCTCGCACCAGATCTACACAATGCTCGCGGACGGCACTCAGGTGCACCAACTGACCACGTCGGGGAGGAACCAGACGCCTGTCTGGGGAAAATGATCGGTTCGTTCAAACAATTCTGGAGGCAGAGATCATGCTGTTGAAACGGAAGTGGAGCGTCATCTGGATTGCAATTGTTCTGGTCGCGCTGGTCGCGTTCACCTCGGGCTGCAAGAAGAAAGCCCCGCCACCGCCACCCCCACCGCCGCCGGTTGTCACCCCGCCCCCGCCGCCGCCGGCGCCCGCTCCCGACATCGCGGAATTTTCGGCTGAGCCGTCGACCATCGAGCGCGGTCAATCGTCCACGCTGAAATGGTCGGTGAGCAACGCCACCGAGATCATAATCGATCACGGCGTCGGCACCGTGCAGGGCAACGGCACAAAGAGCGTGTTCCCGA
>DATLVQ010000457.1:0-6622 GCA_035577325.1 Bryobacteraceae bacterium
AATCCTGAGAAGCTGATACGCATTCCGGATCTCACTGGCTTCGACAAGACCGAAGTGGTCATTCCGCGCAGTTCGCGCAGTGTCTACGATCACGCCGTGCGCAATACCGGCGTCAAGATCATCGTTGTGGACACGGCGGAAGAACTCGCCGATGCGCTCAGCCCTCGCACCGCGATGATCTACCTGACTGCCGGCGGTCCCTCAGTCTCCGGGCCGCTTTCGCTCGAGAATGTGGCTAGGCTGGCCAAGCCGAGAGGCATTCCGATTCTCGTGGACGCGGCAGCCGAAAATCTCACCATTCCCAACGTGCACCTTCAGCGCGGCGCAACGGTTGTGGCTTATAGCGGAGGTAAGGCAATCCGCGGTCCGCAGTGCTCAGGGCTGCTGCTGGGGCGCAAGGATATCCTGATGTCGGCCTGGCAGGCGAGTTCGCCCCATCATGGACCGGGCCGCGACAACAAAGTCGGGCGCGAGGAAACTCTGGGACTTCTCGCCGCCGTGGAGGCCTGGGTAAAGCGCGATCATGAGGCCGAATGGAAGAAGTGGCTCTCCTACCTGGACACGATCTCCAGGCGGGTGTCGGCTATTGACGGCATCGAGACGTCGATTCGCGAACCTATGGGGCTTTCGAATCACAGTCCGGCGCTGATAGTCAGTTGGGATCCAGCTAAGCTGCATGTCATTGGCGAGGAAATAGCCGAAGAACTGGCACGTACGAAGCCCAGGATCGCACTCGCGGGCGGTGAAGGCGGCCGGAACAGGCGCGAGCCCGATAACGGAAGGACCTCGATTACGATAACCGCCTGGATGATGCAACCAGGCGACGATAAGATCGTGGCCGACCGCATCCACGATGTGCTCTCGATAAAGCGTAGCCCGCGACCCGAGCCGGCAGCGCCGGAAGCGAATCTCAGCGGACGCTGGGACGTGGACGTCGAGTTCTTCAGCAGCAAGAGCCGGCACGCGCTGTTCTTACAGCAGGACGGAGGCCGCGTCAACGGCTCGCACAAGAGTGACTTCTCCGTGCGCGACGTGCAAGGCACGATCGAAGGCGGCCAGATAAGACTTCGCAGCAGCTCCGCCGAGCACGGCAGCGGAGATTCGATACCGTACATCTTCGCCGGTACAGTTTCCGGCGACGCCTTTTCCGGTACGCTCTACATGGGCGAATACCTCAACGCGAAGTTCACGGCGACGCGGCGGCCCTACGCGGCGGGAACGAGTGCCATCGTGCTGCCGGGCGGCCCGCCGCTCGCGAACTGAGCGTCGGAAATCAGAAGTTGGACGGCAGATCCCCACAATCCTACGTAAGCATCGCCCCAATCTTCTTGGTCGATGTCGGGAACTTACCAATACCCGCGCCTACCACTTCATCGGCCACCGTGACATAAACATCAGCGACCGTCCCCGTAATGCGCGTGTGGGCCCCTTTGGCCAGCTTCTTGCTTCCTCCGGCCACAAGCATCGCCAAGCCGCTGTTCTTATGCGGATTGGCCTCGGCATGTTCATGGACGAAAATCAGGCTGGTGTGGTCGAACAGTGTGCCATCGCCCTCCGGAACTGATTCGAGCTTCGCCACCAGATACGCAAACTCCTCCACATGCCACCGGCAAATATCGCGCAGCACGTGCATGCCGTCCGTTCCGTCGGCACCGGCCGTCTTTTCCGGCGCGTGCGTGTAGTCATGATGCCGCGCCGAGGTATAGCCAAGCCATGGGAACCGCGTCAGGCTTTGGCATTTCGTCAGCATATAAGAAGCGACCCGCGTCTGACGCATGGCCAGGGCCTGCACCAGCAGGTCGCTCTGCAATTTCGCAATGCGCGGCCAATCCTTCAAATCGCCATCGAAGTCGGGCGGATCAATCCGTGCATACTCCGGAGGGAGCCCGGCAATGGCGCGCTCCAAATCCCGGATGCCGGACAAATGCTCGTCTACGCGGGCCTTATCGTCTCCCGGCAACGATTTCTCAAGCATCGAAGCGTCCGCCCGCACGGCGTCCAGAATGCTGCGCTTCCGGCTCACCCAGCCCTCCTCGCGCGCACCAAACAAGCGGTCAAACAGCCGGTGGGGAATCATCTCAGGCGGCAGCGCCCGCTCGTATCCCGCCCAGCTCATGTTGCGCTGCATGCTTTCGCCGAAAGATTCCTGAGCCACGCCAATCTGCAGCGAGCGGAAGCGCGAATCCCCGCCGATCTTTCCCGCAATAATCTGGTCAATCGACGGCCCGCTCGGTCCGCGTCCTGTGAAATCCAGGCCGGTCATCAAACCGCTCATGGAGTTCGTATGGCCATTCCCTTTGCCGCTGGCGGCCGCATTGTCCACGCCGCTCAGCACGTGAATGTCCTTGCGCCAGGCGGCAAGCGGAGCGAGGCATGGAGTCAGTTCGTAGGCGCTTCCTTCTTCAGTGGGAATCCAGTAGCGTTCCGGAATGCCGTTCCCGTTGAACCACAGAACAAAACGGGTTTCAATCGGCTTCTCCACCAGGGCCGTATTCGCCGCCGCCTGGGGTGTGGCAGCATAAGCAGTCCCAGTCGAATTGAACATCGACGCCAGTGGCGGAAGGCCAATCACGATCTGCGCTCCGGCTGCTGTGAGTCCTTTCAGCAGGGCCCTGCGGGACGTTCTAAGGCGTTTGGTGATTATTTGCGACATCCAGCCTCTCCTTCTCCTGCGGAAATTCTCTGAATAGGACTAATGACAATATTAACTCTTTAAAGCGGAAACCTGAATTGCGAAAGTCGTCAGTGACGAATCGGATCAGGGGCCGGTCCGCCGCCGTGTCGCTCCTTCCGGCCTGAAACCGGAAATACTGTTTCACGATGCATTCCTGGCATGCGGAACTCTTCGCTAGCACTGCGCCCAACTGTTGCGGCGACGAAAACTCCGAATTCGGGATGCCGGCAACGTATGCATTCGTGTTCAGCGGCAGCGTGATGATTCGTTTCGGTTTGGGGTGTTTTCCATCTTCGTCTTCGTCCTCATACGATTTCTTGCGGAATTCAAGGACCATTTGTTCTCGTCGCGCCCCAACCGCGTCGAACTTCTCAAGCCCGAATCCCACGGCATCCATCAGCTTGTGGCAGGTGGCGCACGAGGCACTGGTCGTGTGTTCCGACATGCGCTCACGATTGGTCTGTGGCTTGGCCTCCGTCACCGGCGGCAGATTCGTGTTTACGCCCGGCGGCGGATCCGGCACATGCTGGCAGAGGAACTGTTCCCTTACAAAGAGGCCTCGCGCCGTGGGCGATGAATCTTCCGGTTTCGCCGTCAATGCCAGAAACAAACCTTGCCCCAAAATCCCCGCCCGTTCAGAGTCCGCTGGAAATGCCACCCGTGCGAAATCCCTGGTCGGTGCCGGTACGCCATAGATCCGCGATAGTTCCGGGCTGACATAGCCGTAATTGGCCGTAAAAAGATCCATGAAGTTGCCATCATTCCATACCAGGTCGGAGACAAACGTGCGTGCCTCCGTGATCATGGCGTTCGCTGTTTCGCGCGTAAAATACGGGAACTTGCGCCGGTCCTTGCTTGCTGTCGTCAATCGGTCAAATCGCAGCCATTGGCTGACAAACTCATCCAATGATTCGTGGGCCCGCGGGTCCGACAGCATGCGCCGAACCTGCTTCTCCACGCCTGCACGGGTAGCCAGTTCGCCACGTTCAGCGGCGGCGAAAAGCTCGGCATCGGGCATCGTGTCCCACACTGAATACGAAAGCCGGCTGGCCGTCGCCCACGCCTTCAATTTCGGGTCTGACGTTATGTTGAGCCAAAACAGGAAGTTCGGCGATTGCAGCATCGCCTCCACCACCAACTGCGCGCCCTTTAAGAAATCCGGTTCTTTTGCCAGCAGCGACTCGTAACGCTGCAGCTCCTCTGGTTCCAGCGGCCGCCGGAACGCCTTCCGTCCGAATTCCCGCACAAACCGCTTCCCACACTCCGGAGAAGGCCTACAGGAAAGCAGCCCATGCGTATCGCCGCCGCGAAAAGCCGATCGCGACAGCTTCTCCGCGGCATTGCTATAAGCCTCCAACAGCAGCGGCGAAAGGCTTTGCCCGCGGGACTGGTTCAAGAATCCGTTGACGAAGTCCTCCGGTGGAAATTGCATCGCCGGTCCTGTTTGGTCGCCCAGTAAATCGCGCACCGTGTGGTTGTATTGGCTGTGTGTCAAGCGCCGCAATCGTGCATCAAGCGCTGCGCCCGTGCCCGCACTTTCCCGTTCCCGATACTTCAGCGCCGTCCCTAGCTCGGCGCCCGATAATTGTGCCAGCTTCGCGATCCACGCTTTCAAGACCGCTTCCTCCGGGCTGTCTTGCTTAATCCGCTCGCCGCCGGTATGCGGCATCCGCGCCGTCGGCTTCCGCAGTAAAAGCGACGCCTCCAAATCTTGTCGGTCCACCAAAACAACCAGCGAATTTCCAAAAGCGGCGATCTTATCGGCATCGGCATCTGCCTCGGGAAAATGCAGCCGAGTCGCCGACGCCACACCATCGATGTTGTGGCAGGCACGGCAGTTCGCCTTCTCGAGAATCGGGAAAAGGGTGGTCCGGAAATCGCTCTGTCCCCACAGAGCGCCACCCGCCAAAGCCAACAAAAACAACCGGTTAAGCACGAGAACTCTCCATCGGACGCGACGGTTTCTTCAGCCGCTCCGCTCGTCCCTGTAGAATAGCAGGAGATGCGGCAGCTCATTGCGCCCTTCCTACTTTTAGCAGTCATCGCGCCGGCAGCGACCGAACGCGAGGTCGCGGAGTGGGCGCTCCGCTGGGAAGGCAGTTTGATCCTGGAAGGGTCAAACGAACCCATCCGCGATCTCTTCCGTTTGCCTCCCGGCGGCTTTCACATTGCCTCCATCGACCTCACCGCCGCCGTCATGCGCCCCGTCGAGCTCCGCAAACTCGAAGGCCTCACGCATCTGCGGCAGCTTTATCTGCCAGGTCGAATCTGGAACCCGGGCGCAGGCAGAGAAGACAAAACCGGTGTGTTTGAAGCCCTTGCCTCGCTGAATTCCGTCGAGCGACTGGCCTTCGGCTGGCATTTCAACTCGAATATCGCAGTGAATGACAAAGACATCGACAAGCTCGCTCCCTGGTCAGGCCTCAAGCAATTGCGCTGTTCGCAATGCCGTCTCGCCAAGCCCAAGCTGTCGGTCTTTTCCCAACTGCGCGATCTCGATCTCAGCGACAATCCCTTCACCGATGAAGGCATGGCTTCCCTCGCCGGGCTAAGGAACCTGAAACATCTAATTTTGCGCAACACGCTAGTCACCGACGATGGCCTCAAATTTCTGCAGGATCTGACCGCTCTAGAAGAACTCGATCTGTCCGGGACTCGCGTCACGGGCCGCGGACTGGAGCATCTCAGAAACTTAAAATCGATTCGCAGCTTGAATCTGCTGGGCGCGCATGTGTCCGATGAATTCATGGACATCCTCGCCGGCATGAAATCGCTAGAGGTCTTGAACCTCTACCGGACGCTGGTGACGAACACCGGCCTAGCCAGGCTGCATTCTTTGAAAAACCTCACCGACGTCGATGTGCGCTACAGCCGCGTCACCGCCAATGGTGTCGAAGCGCTCCGCGCGGACCTGCCCGCAGTCAAGATTCGTTTCGATGGAGCCGATTTGTCAAGAACGCGTCGCGCCGGAGCCGCGAAGCCCACTGATTCCTCTCCCCAGGCCATTGCCACGTGGATTCGCCTGATGGGCGGAAGCGCTGATTTGGTGGATGGCCACCTTATATCCGTTGACTTGGCTTCCACTTCCTTGAGTGATGCGCAACTCGGTTTTCTTGAAAATCTTCATGACCTCCAAGAACTTGAACTCCAAGTAACGCAAATCTCCGATCTGGGTCTGTCCTCCATCCAGCGGCTCACCAGTCTTCGCGAACTCAATCTCAGCAACACCACCGTCTCGTCGGCGGGCCTCTCGAAGCTCGCGGCGTTAAGCCGTCTCGAAACTCTCAAGCTGGCCGGGACGCTGGTCGACGGGCCGGGACTGGCCCGCTTAAGAGGGCTAACGGCATTGCGCGATCTCGATCTGTCCGGCTCCCATGTCGCCAATCGCGGTCTTGCGGACATCGCCTTGCTCACCGGCCTGCGCACTTTGCGGCTTCGCTTTCTCGACATCACCGATGCCGGCTTAGGGGGACTCGCCAAGCTTGCCAAACTCGAAAGCCTCGATCTCAGCAGCACCCAAATCACCGACGCCGGCCTCAAACAAATCGCCGCCCTGACCAACTTGCGGGAGCTTTATTTGAACTACACCGCCACCGGCAACGCCGGCCTCGCCGCCTTGAAACCCTTGCAGAAACTCCAGCGCCTCGAACTGATCCATACCCGCGCCAACGACGAGGGCATCGCCTCAGTCGCAGGCCTAAAGAACTTACGCACCGCCAAGCTCGACTACATGACGCTCGACGATCAGGCTGTCGTGTTACTCAAGGATCTTTCCCAGTTGCGCGAGTTGAGCCTCGATGCCACCAGCATCACCGATCAGGGCGCCCAAACCTTGCGTTCCATGACTGAGCTGCGGGCCCTCAACATCTATCACACACTCGTCACCGAGAACGCGCTGCATGCCCTGAAAACCGCTCTGCCCGAGTGTCAAATCGTATTCGATCGTGA
>DATLVQ010000458.1:0-3709 GCA_035577325.1 Bryobacteraceae bacterium
ATACATACTGGCGATTTTCACCGTCGGTAACAGCAAGCAGACAGAAATCATCCCGTTCGTTTCACAGGTGATTGCCCAGGAATTCTCTAAAACCGCGCCAAAGGCCGATTTCACGCCGGCCGGCGACCGGATCCGGGCAGGCGACCGGGTCCAGCAGCGGCAAATTGGACTATCCGCCGTCCATATGAAGCAAAACAAGAAGGTTCCTAGCCCTCGACGCGCCGAAATCCGGTCGATACCCGGTAGCCCTTGGCGTTGGGCCTTTGTATACTACTCGCTTTGGCAAGGAGTCGCCCTATGAGTGCGCCGGCAATCATCCCTTCCCGAAAAGGCACCGACCACAATCGCGAGCTGGCGCTGGAGTTTCTGCGTTATATGGCCACCATGCGGGAGGTGGAAGACCGTATCGAGCGCAAGCTCTACCGGCAGGGCAAGATCCTGGGCGGCGTTTACGTGGGACGCGGGCAGGAAGCCATTCCGGTAGGCGTGGGGCTGACGGCCGAGCCGGACGACGTCTTCTGCCCCTCTCACCGCGACCTGGCCCTTTTTCTGATCCGGGGCATCCATCCCCGCCAGATATTCGCGCAGTACATGGGACGCGTGGACGGCCTGACGCGCGGCAAAGACGGCAACATGCACATGGGCGACATGAGCCGCCGCATCATTGCCATCATCAGCGCCATGGCGGCGTCGGTGCCGGTGGCCGCCGGGGCCGCGCTGGCCTTGAAGTATCGTGGCACAAAGAACATCGCCTACTGCTTCTTCGGCGACGGCGCTACCAGCCGCGGCGACTGGCACGAAGGCCTGAATTTAGCCGCCGTGCAGAAGCTGCCGGTGGTCTACGTCTGCAACAACAACCAGTACGCCTATTCGACTCCGCTCAACAAACAGATGGCCTGCGCCAACGTGGTGGATCGAGCGCCAGGGTACGGAATTTCCGCTGAAATGGTGGATGGCAACGATGTCTTCGCCGTGTACAAGGCCGCGCAACGCGCCGCCGCGCATGCCCGTGCCGGCAACGGGCCTTATTTGATCGAGTGCAAGACTTTCCGCATGACCGGACACTCTGCCCACGACGCCGCCGAGTACGTGCCCGCCGGACTCCGCGAAGAATGGGCCGCGAAAGACCCGATCACGCGCCTGGAAAAGAGAATGATCGCCAAGGACTGGGCCGCCGAGGACGAGATCGCCCGCATGCACGACGAGATCCGGCTGGAGATCGACGCCGCGGTGGAATGGGCCGAGAATAGCCCTCTTCCCGATGCCTCCGAGCTTCTGGACAACGTCTATGAAAGCCGGTAGCGAGGAAACTGCGCTATGCAGATGACCTATCTCGAAGCCATTCGCCAGGGCATACAGGAAGAGATGGAGCGCGATCCCGACGTCTTTCTGCTGGGCGAGGACATCGGCATTTACGGTGGCGCTTTCAAAGTCACCGCCGGCCTGCTCGATCAGTTCGGGGAGCGGCGCGTTATCGACACGCCCATCGCGGAATCGGCCATCGTTGGCGCAGCCATCGGCGCTAGTCTGATGGGCCTGCGGCCGGTAGCGGAGATGCAGTTCGCCGATTTCATCACTTGCGGGTACGACCAGATCGTGAATTTCGCCGCCAAGTGCCGCTATCGATGGGGCGCGGCCGTGCCCATGGTGATTCGCGCGCCTTCAGGCGGAGGTATCCACGGGGGCCCGTTCCACTCACAGAATCCCGAAGCCTGGTTCGTGCACACGCCCGGGCTGAAAGTAGTGGCGCCTTCGTCGGCATCCGATGCCAAGGGCCTGATCAAGTCCGCCATCCGCGATAACGACCCGGTGCTGTATTTCGAGCACAAAGCCCTCTATCGCCGCGTGAAAGAGGACATTCCGGCGGGCGATTTTACGGTCCCGATCGGCAAAGCCGCCATCGTGCGCGAAGGCCGCGATCTTTCGATCATCACTTATGGCGCCATGGTGCATGTGGCCCGCGAAGCCGCAGAAACGCTTGAAAAGGAAGGTATTTCAGTCGAGATCGTGGACCTGCGGACGCTGGCGCCGCTCGACGAAGACACGGTGTTGGAGAGCGTGCGGAAGACATCGAAAGTTATTCTGTTACATGAAGATACGATGACCGGCGGAATCGGTGGCGAACTGGCCGCGCGGATCTCGGAGAAAGCTTTCGAGTATCTCGACGGTCCCATCGTTCGAGTAACAGCGCCCGACACGCCCGTGCCCTACAGCGCACCGCTCGAAGAGGCGTTTCTGCCCAATGCTGCAAAGGTTGCCGAGCGCGCTCTTTGGCTGGCGCGCTGCTGAGCGGGTTTCCGCCTATTCGGTTGTGGTTTTCCATTCGCTAACTTATTTAGATCCAGCATATGCCTTGGGCGAAACCGCTTGAGCGACCATTTCACATCGGACCCGAACCGCACGCCCACCCAATAACCGATCTCGCTGAAATAGCAATAGGAAACCGAACCCTTGAGGCGTCCCTTGTGATACTCGATATCCAAATCGGTATCGAGAGGCAGAGGATCATCCAGTTGCAAACACGCGCCTTGTGGCGAGATGTCTTCGAGAAGTCCGGTGCATTTGCGTGGCTGGCCCAGTTCATCTTTCCACTCCACTTCAACTATGTCCGCGCACATCAGTCTCGGTTCGATGCGCCGGTCTGCCATATGCCTTTAGAATCGGCGGGTTGCAGGCAAGACTTTAATGGCCCAAAGTGCAACGCTTCGGTGCCTATATTCCCCGGAGGTTACCCCAAAGATCCACGTGGAGCCGGGGGCTGTAGCGGAACCCTTCGCGCTTGGCGATTTCCGCGAGCCAGAGTCCGCGCTCGCGAAGCACGGAAGCGTCGATACCCTCAGGCATCAAGATCACCCTGCCGCGATCGGCATCGAGCACGTCCAGCATCTGCTGGATTTCCCCCAAATCCGCCGGCGCAGCGACTACAAACTTGAGCTGGTAGTCATATGCCGACGTCAGCTGCCGCAGGATGTCCGGCTGGAAGCGGAGGCGCTCGTGCTGCGCGGCCCAGGAGCCCTCGGGGGTCGAGTTGGCCAGCTTGGGACTGATGCTCATCAGATCGCAGGCCACGGGCGCAAACACGGTACCAGCGGTTTCGATGGTGATGTGCAGACCGCGCGCTCGCAAACCCTCGGTCAGCTCGACGATCCCAGGGGCGATCAGGGGTTCCCCGCCGGTCACCACTGCGTGTTTCGACGGGTACGACGCCACCTTGGTCAGAATCGCGTCGATCGACTGTTCCTCGCCCTCAGGCTGCCACGAGGTGTATGGCGTATCGCACCAGGCGCAGCGCAGATTGCAGCCGCTGGTGCGCACAAAAACGGAAGGCACGCCCACGAGCGAGCCCTCGCCTTGCAGGGAGTGGAATATTTCGGCGATCTTCATAAAAACAGGTTTCAGGTGTCAGGTTCCAGGTTTCAGCACCCTCGCAGCAGTCTGCGACAAGCGCCGGATCGCTGACACCTGGCACCTGAAACCTGGCACCTAACCCCTTCCCGGATCCTCCATCCCCGCTTCTTCAAAACCCTTGCGCCGCAGGACGCAGGAATCGCACTGGCCGCAGGGGCGGCCGGTGGGGCCGGGATCGTAGCAACTGTGGGTCAGGCGGAAGTCCAGGCCAAGCTCACGACCCAGTTTCACGATCTCAGCTTTCGAGAGGCGGATCAATGGGGTGTGAATTTTGATGTGCGTGCGGCCTTCGACGCCGGAT